>CALCIC010000754.1 GCA_937907405.1 uncultured Isosphaeraceae bacterium
TTCATCATCTCGCCCTGGAACGGATCGGGATCGTCGACTCAGGCTTGCTTAGTGTACCCCAAGGCTCTGCTCGATTTCACGCCCCTCGGAACTCATCGCGCCGGGGAGTCGACTGTTCTTGAAGAACGACGGCGACGCCGCCGAGGATTTGCCTTGGCTGTCGAAGCCTTGAACCTTGGTCGCGTCGCCGTCGATCGCCGTGGGCTCGAACTCGACGGCCTTGGCGGACTTGCCGTCTTTATGGGATCGGGTCGCGGGTCGCAGGGTGTCGCAACCGACCGACGCAACCAAGAACGAGGCCGCCAGGGCACTCGACAGGCCGATCATGCGTCGCCGCATGGTCACACCATCCTCGCATTTGAGCGTATTTATGGGAGTGGGCGAAGGCCCGAATTGGGGAATCCCGGAATCGAAAGGCGGCGTACTATGCCGAAAGTCCGAAAGCCCGTCCAGATCAGTCGCCGATTCCGCGGCGGACTACGCGGATGCGGCGGTCGGCTCATCGGGAGGGGGGGGCAGCGGAAGCTGGACCTGGAAGGTCGAGCCCTGGCCGACGGCCGACGACCAGGAGAGTGAGCCGCCGGCGAGAGCGACCATCCGGGCGGCGCGGGGGAGCCCCAGGCCGAGGCCGCGGCCGGCTTGCCGACCGCAGAAGAAGGGGTCGAACAGGTGGGCGCCTTCGGCGGTCGAAATTCCCTTGCCGCCGTCGGCGACCGCGAGTCGCAGCTCCTGGCCCTGGCGGGTCGCGCGGACCTGGACCTTGCCGCCGCTGAAGCTGGCTTGCAGGGCGTTGCGGAGCAGGACGTCGGCCAGGTGGCGGAACGCGTCCGGGTCCATCCAGGCCGGCTGGTCCGGGCCTTCGAACTCGCTGGACAGCCGGATTCCACGCGACGCGGCTTCGGCCTCGAACTCGGCGAGGCAGACGCGCAAGACGTCGGCGGGACGGCAAGCGCGAGGGCGAGGCTCGGGAGGGCGGGCGATGAACATCAGGTCGCGGAGGATGCGATGCGTCCGCTGCGCCTGGCTGAGGATGATCCGAAGCGACCGCGCGGCCGCCGGGTCGGTCGCCTTGGCGAGCAATAATTGAGCGCGGCCGACGATCACCGCCAGGGGGTTGTTCAACTCGTGTCCGGCGCCGGCGGCGAATTCGGCGAGGGCTTCGACCTTCGCCGAACGCATACGCTCCTCCTCGTCCTCGGCGCTCTGCCGAGTCCCCCGGACGACGGCCTGGAGTCGGCGCTCGAGCACGTCGCGATCGGCGATTCGGGCGGCCCACGCCCGCCAGGCGTCGAGCACCCGGGTCTGTTCGAGACGGCCCCGGAAATCACCCTGATCGGGGTCGAGCCAGAGTTGGACCTCCGCGACGACGCCCGACCGCGATTCGAGAGGGATCGTCCACGACGCGGGCCGGTCGTCCGAGGGAGGGGTTTCGCGGATCGCGACCGGATCGCGCCAGACGACGCGGGCGGCGGTGACCTCGGGCTCCTCGCACCAGATCATGCCGGCGCGGTCGGACCAGGTTTCGGTCGACTCGTCGGGAAGATCGTCGGCCAGGGCGAGGATGACCCGCTCCTGCGTGGCGTTGGTTCGGGACAACTCGGCGAGGCGAATGCGGAGCCGGGCGTTGTCGCGGGTCATCCGCTCCTCATGGGGCGAGGAGTCGGCCGAGGCGAACAGCGAGCCGCACTTCGACTGAACCTCGGCGATCAGAATGCGGAGCCGAGGATCACCGGTCAGAGACGCCCTGTCCGGGGAGGCGGCCATGGACCAGGGGGTGGCCTCGGCCCATCGGACGGCTTCTTGAATCAGGGCCAGCCGGTCGGGTTCGCGCGCGGCCGCCGTGAGAGCGGCGGTGGATTCGACGTGGAGCCAGGCGGCGTCGACGACCAACGGATCACATCCCCAGCGCTCGGCCAGTCGTCGGCCGAGGTCCGCCAGATCGGTCCCCAGGTCGGCAAGCTCCAGCCTGCGGCGGGCCGAGCGATCGTTTTCAATGAGCCAACGCGCGAACCAGTCGGGATCGACGGCCGCCGCGGCCCAACGTCCCAGGCCGTGCAAGAGCCCGGCGCGGACGAGTTGGTCCGGGTCGCGGTCGCCCCGCTCGCGGGCCAACGAACGGCAGGCGAGCGCCACGGCGATCGAGTGCCGCCAGAGGCGCTGAATCGCCTCGGTGGATTGGCCCGTGGCCAGCGTCGAGGGCCACCACGACGTTTCGGCGATGATCGCGAGTGGATCGACCCGATGGGATCGGGGACGGTCTGCGAGCGCCCAACCCGGGTCCAGGTCGGTCCCCCCCCGAAGGCCCCCCGACGCGGAAGCGCCTGATGGGATGCTGCCGAGGGACGCGAGATCGGAGGCGGAAATCGCCGCCATGACCGCGCGGGCGGATTGGGGACGGATGGGGAGGTGCGTCAGCCCCTGCAATCGGCTGTGCAGCTTCTCCCCCAGCAACTTTCGTCCCGCCTGGACCCGCACGGCAATCGGGCTCCTTCCCGACGACCCCCCCAGCCCGCCCACCCAAGCTCGAGATCAGGCCGGACGGCCGGATCAAGGCGAGGAAGGTAGCCGACGCCGATGCTGGCGCGGCAGGGCTTGTCTGATGCACGCAGGCGAAAGCCGGCGGCTCACCCGTTGGGGCGGGTCTCCATATCTAAGAGTCGGCAGATTTGCACCATCAGTTCATCGATATCGAGCGGCTTGTGAAGGAAATCGTCGGCGCCGGACTGCTTGAGTTCCTCGATCTTGTCTTCCTCGACCATGCCCGAGATGCAGATGATCTTGATGTCGGCGATCGACGGGTCCTTCCGAATCAGTTCACAGACCGCCTGGCCGTTGATGTCGGGAAGCATCACGTCGAGGATGATCAGGTCGGGGTGATACTCCTTGGCGAGCATCCCCGCGCCGAAGCCGTTGTTCACGCTCTTGTGTTCGAATCGGTTGTCACTGGAGAGCACCTCGGAGATGAGGTCGACCACGGCCTGATCGTCGTCGACGATCAAGATCCGGCGGCGCCCGCTCTCCAGGGCGTCGGTGGGGATGCCGTTCTCCTTCATGAAGCGATAAAGCGCCTCGCGAGGAATCCGTCGGAATCGGGATCCGGGAACCCGAAACCCTTTGAGCTGCCCGGAGTCGAAGCAGCGTATGATCGTCTGCTGACTGACCTTGCAGATCTTGGCAGCTTCGCCTGTCGTGTAAACGGTCTTCATGGCTGTTGAGATCCCGATTTCCCAGACCGTGAACCAACACGACCCTCGGGCCGCCACTCTGGCGACCCTTGCGCGACGCGCCCTGGTTCTCGATCGGACTCACTGCGACACATCCTTGTCCAGTTCCCCGCCTACCAACGGTCGATCCTGTGGTTGACCAGTCTTCCTCGCTTATGGTCAACCTTTGGCAACGCCTTAAGCGTTAAAACCTGCGAAGGCTATAGATCTTGCCGATCTTGCCAATCTAGCCAATTGTAAAATGCGGGGCGGTTTTGTCAATCCAGATGATCCTCAAGGGGATTTTGACGTCGTCCGGGCCCCACATGCACCCTTGGTCGCCTTGGTACGCCCCGCCCCGCAGCCTCGATGTGAAGCTAGGCGTTATCTGGAAAGAATGCGACCCCTGGTGACCGAGGATTGGAAAACGCAGTCGGCCTGTCAAACAAATCGTGAATCGGCCTTTTTGTCAATCTCGGTTATTCGTCGCGATTCTGAAGGCCGCAGAGTATCCGTGTTATGAGAAAGACGACGTCGCGGCGAAGCTTTCCGCCGTTGGGGTGGTTTTCGGTGAACGGGTCGCGAGCGACGGCGGTGCGAGGCGTGCTCGACTCAGACTCCCGGGGACGGTTGTGAACTGCGACGCTTGAGGTGGACGAGCAAGGTGGCGAGGTCCGCGGGATTGACGCCGCTGATCCGGCCCGCCTGGCCCAGCGACGTGGGGCGGACCCGCTCGAACTTCTCGCGAGCTTCAGCCCGAAGCTGGTGGATCGCGCCGTAGTCGAGATCGCCGGGGATCGCTTTGTTCTCCAGACGGCGGAACCGCTCGATCTGCTCGACCTGGCGGCCGACGTAACCGTTGTATTTCGCCTCGATCACCACCTGGTCGACCACGTCGTCGGGCCAGTCGGTCTCGGCCAGCTCCGGCGCGAGGCCGACCAGGTCGGACCACGTCGTTTCGTGGCGTCGGAGGACCTGGAACAGCGAGACGCCCCCGCGACGGGTGGTCGTCAGGCGATCGCGAAGGCCGTTGATCGCGTCGCGACGGGCTTCAAATCGAGCCCAACGGACGTCGTCGACCAGGCCGACGCCGCGGCCGATCTCGGTGAGCCGAAGGTCGGCGTTGTCGTGGCGAAGGAGCAGCCGGTACTCGGCGCGGCTTGTGAACATCCGGTAGGGCTCGTCGACGCCTCGGGTCACGAGGTCGTCGATCAGCACGCCGATGTAGGCCGACGACCGGTCGAGCACGAACGGCGGTTGGTTCCTCACGGCGAGCGCCGCGTTGACGCCGGCGACCAGGCCCTGCGCGGCGGCTTCCTCGTAGCCGGTGGTGCCGTTGATCTGGCCCGCGAAGTAGAGGCCGGGAACGGCCTTGGTTTCGAGCGTGGCGTCGACCTGCTCCGGGGGCGCGAAGTCGTATTCGACCGCATACCCGTAGCGCATGATCTCGGCGTTTTCGAGTCCCGGAATCAGCGGGATCACGGCTTCCTGGACGTCGCGGGGGAGGCTCGTGGAGATCCCGTTGCAGTAGTATTCCAGCGTGTTGCGGCCTTCGGGTTCGAGGAAGATCTGATGCGACTCGCGATCGGCGAACCGGACGATCTTGTCCTCGATCGACGGGCAGTAGCGCGGGCCGGTCGACTGGATCTGGCCCGAGTACATCGGCGCGCGGTGGAGGTTGTCTCGGATGATCGCGTGGACGGCGGGGTTGGTGGCCGTGACGTGGCATTCCATCTGCGGCTGGTCGATCCGGTCGGTCAGAAACGAGAACGGGACGGGCTCGGCGTCGCCCGGCTGGGGATCGAGCCTGGCGAAGTCGATCGTCCGGCCGTTGATCCGAGGGGGCGTGCCGGTCTTGAAACGTCGCAGCTCGAAGCCGAGCGCGCGGAGGCTCTGCGAAAGGCCGAGGGCCGCGACGTCGCCGCCGCGCCCGCCGGGGGTCTTCTCCTCGCCGGTGTGCATGAGCGCCTGGAGAAACGTCCCGGTCGTGAGCACGACGGCCCGGGCCTTGTAGACGACCTCGCCGCGGCACCGAATCCCGGCGATCCGGCCGTCGGCGACTTCGAGCGATTCGATCATCTCCTGGCGAAGCGTCAGGTTGGGCTGGCGCTCGACGGTCAGCTTGGCGAGGAACTGGTACGCCTTCTTGTCGCACTGCGCGCGAGGGCTGTGCATGGCCGCCCCCTTGCCCCGGTTGAGCAGCCGGAACTGGATCGCCGAGGCGTCGGTCAAGATCCCCATCGCGCCCCCCAGGGCGTCGATCTCGCGGACGATCTGCCCCTTGGCGACGCCGCCGACGGCCGGATTGCAGCTCATCTGGCCGACGGTGTCGCAGTTGAGGGTCAAAAGCGCCGTGCGGAGGCCCATGCGGGCCGGCGCCAGGGCCGCTTCCAGCCCGGCGTGCCCCGCCCCCACGACGATCACGTCGAACTGATAGGGATCGCGCGTCTTTGCCATGTCCTCGATTCGCTTCGCCGGTCTACGGGATCGTTTCTGGGCCTCGCCGGACACCATTTTAGCGGCGGACGCGCGCCCGCGAACAGTACAAGCTCGGAGCGTAAGCGAGTGAGTCGCCCCGTCCGCCGCCGCCCCCTCGACGTTCGCGATGTGATTCGCTCGCTCCCGCCGCGGTCGCGCCCGGCTTGACCGAGCTTCACAGCGCACTCTAAGGTGATAGACGACCGCTGGCGTTTGGGACGAGGGAGACCCTCGTTTTTTCCGTTAACCTCTTTGATTGGAATCGCGAGCCATGGCAGAGACGCGAAAAGGCGAAGTGACGTTCAAGGGCAACCCGGTCGAGTTGGTCGGTCCCAAGCTCAAGGCCGGCGACAGGGCCCCGGATTTCAAGGCGGTGGGCGCCGGTCTGGCCGTGCTTTCGCTGGGCGACACCGGCGGCAAGGCCCGGCTGTTCAACGTCGTCCCCTCGCTCGACACCCCGGTCTGCAACAAGCAGACGAAACACTTCGCCGAGGCCCTCAAGGAGCTGGGGGACAAGGCGGCGGCCTACACCGTCAGCACCGACCTGCCGTTCGCCCAGGCCCGATTCTGCACCGAGGCCGCGATCGAGAACGTCAAGAACCTCTCCGACGCCCACAACCACAGCTTCGGCGAGAACTACGGCGTCTTGATCCAGGGGCTGCCGGTGCCGCTCCTGGCTCGCGCCGTCTTCGTCGTCGACGCCTCGAACACGATCACCTACGTCCAGATCGTCCCCGAGATCGCCACCGAGCCCGATTACGAGCCGGCCTTGAAGGCCCTGAAGGACGCCGCCGGCGCCTGAGGC
>CALCIC010000755.1 GCA_937907405.1 uncultured Isosphaeraceae bacterium
CTGTCAGGACGGCGGCCGTCGCCACGTAGAGGGCGGTGCAGATCACCAGGGCGCCGAGAATGCCGACGGGCATGTCTTTTTGAGGGTTCCGAGCCTCTTCGGCGTGAGTCGATATCGAATCGAAGCCGATGTAGGCGATGAAGATCCGGGCCGCCCCCAACGCCACGCCGCGCGCTCCGTGGTCTTGATGGAAGAACGGCTTCCAGTTCGCGGGGTCGACGTACGCCGCCCCCGCGCCGACGACCGTGAGCACGACCCCGACGTTCAGAAGAACCATCGCCGCGTTGAACCCCGCGCTCTCGCGGATGCCCGCCACCAGGACCGCCGTGACGATCGTGGTGATGATCACCGCCGGCAGATTGAACCAGGCCATCGCCTGCGATCCGTCCGCAAGGGTCACGATCCGGGTCATGAACCCCGTCCCCGACTCGTGCTTCCAGGGGGAGGCGAGCAGTCGAGGGTCGAGATGGATTCCAAAGACGTGTTGCAGCATCGAGTCGAAATAGCCCGACCAGCCGCTGGCGACGAAGCACGATCCGATGGCGTATTCGAGGATCAGATCCCAGCCGATGATCCAGGCGACCAGCTCGCCGAGCGTCGCGTAGGCGTACGTGTAGGCGCTGCCGGCGACCGGGACCATGCTCGCGAGCTCCGAGTAGCAAAGCGCGGCGAACCCGCAGCCGACCGCGGCCACCAGGAACGAGAGCATCAACGACGGCCCGGCGACTTCACGCGCGACGATCCCCGTCTGGACGTACAGGCCCGAGCCGATCGTCGCGCCCACCCCCAGCGCGATCAGCGAGAGCGGGCCGAGCCGGCGGTTCAGCCGCTCCCCCTCGTCCTCGTTCATCTCGTGGATCAGGGTCGAAACCGGCTTGCGGCGGAACCAGGCGGATGAGAACCATTGCATTCGTTCAGCCTGCCTTTGCATTCTTCGTTCCAGACTCGGCGATCGGTGGACCGCCCGGCGCGAGCCAAACAGGGTACGCTATTTGCTCTCCTGAGTTAAAGGTCGGTCCGATCGGCGGATGTTCAGGCCGATTCGAAACGCGAGACGAGGGAGTGGCGCAATCATGAAGCGCATCGTTCGAGGTCATGTCGCGGGTCTCATGGTTGCCCTGGCGTTCCCCTCGGGCTGCACGCCGTCCCCCCCGGCGGAGCAGTCGGCCGAAGACCAGGTGGCGATCGACGCCGTGCCGCCCGGCGTTCTGGAAGCCGCCAGGAAGCAAGAGCCGGGGGTCGAGTTCCAATGGGCGGAGAAACGCTGGGGGGACGGCGTCCTGATCTACAAGCTTCAGGGCGAATCGGGCGAGGGCAAGATCCACGAGGTCGACGTCAACGCCAACGGCGAAGTGCTCGCGCCCGGGGGGAAGTGATCTGGGCTCAGGCGTCTGGCGCGGGTTCGCCTTCATCCTCGAGTTCGCCCTCGACGATCTCGTGCTCAAGCTCGTGGGCCTGGGCGGTGAGCCCGCGGACCTCCCGAAGGTTCGCCAGGTAGACGCAGGCGCCGATCAGGCCGCAACTGTACATCAAGACGCGGAAGCCCATCATAGCCAGGGCGCCGCTGGGGTGACCGACCAAGCCGAAGAGCTGATCGCCGACCCCCTCGCTCAGGCCGAGCGCGCCGAAGGGGAGCGGCACGGCCATCGTGAACAGGGTGAGCGGACCCATCAAGAAGTGCTCGCCCAGCGTGGTCGTCAATTCGGGGAAGAGCATCCGGCCCATGAGATAGAAGGCGAAGACGTTCAAGGCGTGGCCGGCGACCGAAAGGCCGAGGCCGAGGAACACCACGTCGAGCCGCGTTCGATAGGTGTTCGACATCGTATTCAGCTCGGAGACGATCAGCGCCAGCCGGCCGTGGCTCGGCTGCTTCGAGGCGGGTAGAAACCGCGTGAAGACCTGACCGAAGACCGCCGCCAGCAACACCGCGCCCATCGCCGCGGCGAACCAGGCGGCGACGATCAGCCGGCGGACCACCGGCTCAGACGCGCTCATGTTCCAGGCGAAGCCCCCTCCGATCGACGCCAGCACGAACAGACCGAGCAGGCCCAGGATGCGGTCGATGACCATCGAGGCGACCGCCTGCGTCTTGCGGATGTGCATCTGGACCAGATACGCCGCCTTGATGAGGTCGCCCCCCACCGCGCCCGGGATCACCAGGTTGAACACGTAGCCGATGAAGCCCAGCAGCAGCGTCGATCGCAGCTTGAGCCGGGGCTCGATGACCCGCACCAGCGCATACCACCGAACATAGGTCAGGATGAGACTGCTCTGGAAGATCAGGACGCCCGCGGCCAGCAGCCGGAGGTCGAGCTTGCGCGACATGACCTCCATGATCTTGTCGCGGTTCTGATTCAGGACGTAGCCGAGGAGGCCGAACGCCAGCAGGATCAGGCCCACGTTGACGACGAGTCCGACGTGCGATCGCTTCGACTTCGGCGGTCCCGCCGCGGATTCAAGGGTGCTCAACACGGCCTCCGATGCTTGGTCGTTTCGATTCCGTCCGGATCTCAGAGCGAGCCCTTGGTCGACGGGACCTCGTTGGTTCGCGGGTCGTGTTCGACTGCGTCGCGGATCGCCCTGGCGGCGGCCTTGAAGATCGCCTCGGCGATGTGGTGGGTGTTGCGGCCGTAATGGAGCAGGACGTGCAGGTTCATCCGCCCCTGCGTCGAGACGGCGTGCCAGAAGTCGGCGACCAGCTCGCTGTCGAACGTCCCGATCTTGGGCGCGGGCATCGGCGCGTTCCAGACCCAGAACGGACGGCCGCCAAGGTCGACCGCGGCGGTGACCAGGGTCTCGTCCATCGGCAGGATGCAGTGGCCGTACCGACGCACCCCCGCGCGGTCGCCGAGCGCCCGGTCGATCGCCTGGCCGAGGCAGATCCCGACGTCCTCGGTCGAGTGGTGGTCGTCGATGTGCAGGTCCCCCTTGCAGGCGACCGACAGATCGACGAGCGCGTGGCGGGCGAACGCCTCAAGCATGTGGTCGAGGAAGCCGATCCCGGTGGCGAGTTCGGCCTGTCCCCGGCCGTCGAGGTTCAAGCTCAGACGGATGTCGGTCTCGCGGGTCTTGCGGACGACCTCGACGATGCGCGGCGGTTGACTCACGGGAACGATCCTGGCGGGCCATTGGGAGAATCCGAGGCGGACGACGGCGAAGCTAGAATATAACCAAGCCGACCCGACTTGCTCAGGGCAGTCCGCGAAGAACTTCGAGCAGGCGGTCGATCTCGGCGTCGGTCCCGACGCTGATCCGGAGTCCGGCGGGGAAGCCCTCGTACCGCATGAGACGGACCAAGACGTTCCGCTCCTTGAGCTGCTGGAACGTCTCGACCGCCGGCCGGCCGCCGGCGGCCCAGACGAAATTCGCCTGGCTGTCGGTCACGTCGAAGCCGAGCGACCGCATCCCCGACGCCAGCCGCGCGCGCGTCGCCACGATCCTGGCGCGAGTCTCGGCCAGGTAGTCCTGATCTTCGAGGGCCGCCTTGCCGGCCGCGAGGGCCAGGGCGTCGCAGTTGTACGAGTCCTTCACCTTGTTGAGCTGGGCGACGATCCGAGGGTCGGCCGCGAGATATCCCAGGCGGACCCCGGCCAGGCTGTACCCCTTGCTGAACGACCGCGTCACGATCACGTTGGGGTGATCCTTCAGCAGAGATACGCAGTTCTCGGCCGCGAAGTCGCCGTATGCTTCGTCGACCACCAGCGGACAATCGAGCGATTCGGCCAGCTCGGCGACCTCGGCGGGAGCAAGCGCGGTGCCGGACGGGCTGTTGGGATTGGCCAGGTAGACGAGTTTCAGGCCGGGCCGTTGGAAGTCGTCGAGCTTCAGCTTCCAGTCGGCCGAGAACGGGACGACGTGCGCGCGTGCGTCTTGCAATTCGAGGAGGGTCGAGTAGAGGAGGTAGCTGGGGGTCGGGTAGGCGGCCAGGTCGCCCCGGCCCACGAAGGCCCGGGTGATGATGGTGAGGACGTCGTCGGAGCCGTTGCCCGCGAGGATCATGTCGGGTTCGAGGCCGAGAAGGGCCGCCGCCGTCTTGCGGAACTCCCTGGCGATCGGGTCGGGATACAGCCGCAGGCGGTCGTTGACGGTCTCGATCAGCGCGGCCTTGACCCGAGGCGACGGCGGGTAGGGGTTCTCATTGGTGTTCAGCTTGATGAACGTCCCGCCCTGAGGCTGCTCGCCGGGGACGTAACCCTCCATCCGGGCGACGTGGGGCGGGAAATAGCGGTCGACGTCGACGTCGACGCCGGCGGGACGATCCCGCGTCCCGGACTCGTTCGGGGTGTTCACGACTTGGGTCTTCCTTGGGCGATGCCGGCGAGCGACTCGTCGGCGATTCGGAACGTGGTCCATTCTTCAAGCGGGCCGGCGCCCAGCGACTCGTAAAAGCCGATCGCCGGCTCGTTCCAGTTCAGCACCGCCCATTCCAACCGGCCGAAGCCGCGTTCGCGGGTGATCTGGGCCAGCCGTTGAAATAGGGCCTTGCCGATCCCCTTGTTGCGGTGCTCGGGCTGGACGAACAGGTCTTCCAGATAGAGTCCGGGCTGGCCTCGAAACGTCGAGAAGGTCGGAAAGAACAGGGCCAGGCCGATCGGCTCGCCGCCGACCTCGGCGATCAGCACCTCGGCATAGGCGCGCTCGCCGAACAGGTGCTTGCGGAAGTCGGCCGCGGTGGCCTTGGCGACGTGCTCCAACTTCTCGTAGAGGGCCAGCTCGCGGATCAGGTTCGCGATCACCTCGGCGTCGCCGACGACCGCCGGCCGGATCGTGAATTCCGAGCTGGACCGCGAGGCGCTTTTCGAGAGCGAGGCGAAGCGGGCGGACGGGTCTTGATCGCTCACGGTTTCGGCTCCTCAATTCGGACGTCGACGCTGTACCGGTGCGCGGAGAGGCCCTCGACGTCGGCCAGGCGACGGACGTCGGGGGCGAGGCGGGCCAAACCGGTCGGATCGACCGAGATCAGGCTCGACCGCCGCAGGAAGTCGTTCGCGGAAAGGCCCGAGGCCCACCGCGCCGTGCCGCTGGTGGGAAGTACGTGTGACGGCCCGGCCGCGTAATCGCCGACGGCGACCGGCGTGTAGTGGCCCAGAAAGACCGCGCCCGCGTTGACGAGCCGGGGGAGCAGTCGCTGGGGATCGGCGGTCGAAACGTGCAGGTGCTCGGGGGCGAACTGGTTGGAAAGCTCGACCGCCTGGGACTCGTCGCGGCACTGGATCAAGGCGCCGAAGCGTTCCAGACTGTCGCGCGCCAGGTCGCCTCGGCTCAGGTGCGCGAGCTGAGTTTCGAGGGCCGAAACGACCTTCTCGGCCAGGCCCGGCGCCCAGGTCAGGAGGATGCTCGCTCCGGGGGAGTGCTCGGCCTGGCTGATCAGGTCGGACGCGACGAATCGAGGGTCGGCCGAATCGTCGGCGATCAGCACGACCTCGCTCGGCCCGGCGATGCTGTCGATGTCGACCTCGCCGTAGACGTGTTTTTTGGCCAGGGCGACGAACAGGTTGCCCGGCCCGACGATTTTGTCGACCGCCGCGACCCCCTCCACTCCGTACGCCAGGGCCGCCACGGCCTGCGCGCCGCCGATCCGGTGGACCTCGGTCACGCCCAGCTCATGGCAGGCGGCGAGCAAGTCGGGGTTGTAGCCGCCGAACTTCGTGGGGGGGACGACGACCGCGATCTCGGAAACCCCCGCCGCCCGCGCCGGGACGACCGTCATCAGCAGACTCGAGGGGTAGGCGGCGGCGCCGCCGGGGATGCAGACGCCGACCCGGCGGAGCGGCAGGTATCGCAGGCCCAGTTTCACGCCCGGCTGGGGCTCGATCGCCAGGTCATGGTTGAGGATCGCGCGCTGATAGGCCAGCACGTTCTCGCGGACCCGGGCGATCGTGTTCAGGTAGTCGGGGTCGGCTTTGCGGTGGGCGTCTTCCAATTCGGCCGCCGAGACTCGGACCTGGTCGGGTCTCAGGTCGACCTTGTCGAGCTTTCGGGTGTAGTCGAGGACGGCGGCCAGGCCCCGAGACGCCACGTCGCCGCAGATTCGATGAACGACCTGCTCGGGCGAGAGCGGCTCGCCGAAAACGGCGGCCGTGCGGGCCTTGCCCTCGGGGCTGACCACGTTTCCCCTTGGACTCAACTCGTTGCGACCCGCGGCGATCACCTCGCGGGCGTCTTCGCGGGAACAGTCGATGCGGCGGATCTTCAGCGTCAAGGTGAGCGCTCGCGTACTCGAAGCCAGGCGATGGAGGTTTGCTCTTTCTTTATTATCGCCCGCAAGGCCGATCATGCAACGGCGGCCCGCCGATCATGCGACCTCAACGGCGGCGTCGGCGACGGGACGGGCCGTCGCCTGCGCCCAGAGGCCGAGGATTCCCAGGATCGCCAGGTCGTTGAACAACAAGGGGGCGAACGCCGGCGCTCCATAAAGGAAGGACTCCCAGACCGAAGCAGTCGGCTTGTTGAGATTGCCCCGCACGTGGAGATAAAATCCAAGCA
>CALCIC010000756.1 GCA_937907405.1 uncultured Isosphaeraceae bacterium
GCTCTACACTCTTTCCCTACACGACGCTCTTCCGATCTCGCCGCGCTTCGCTGGCGACGCAGATCGGCCAGGTGAAGAGCACCAACGGCCTGGAAATCTGGTCGGCCGCGCGTGAGGAAGAGGTGCTCGCCAAGGTCCTTGGGGCCAGTCAGGGTCCGTTGCCGCAAGAAACCCTTCGGCTGATCTTCCGCGAGCTGATGAGCGGCACCCGGGCGTTGCAACGGACGCTTCGGGTGGCCTGTCTGGGGCCCAAGTACAGCTACAGCTATCTCGCCTCGGTCGCCAAGTTCGGCGAGGCCGTCGAGCACGTCACGGTGGGCTCGATCGCGGCGGTGTTCGAGGAGGTCAACCGCCGCCACGTCCAGTTCGGCATCGTGCCGCTGGAGAACTCGACCGACGGGCGGATCGCCGACACCCTCGATATGTTCACCAAGCTGCCGAACGTCAAGATCCGCGCCGAGGTCCGGTTGCGGATCCACCATTGCCTGCTCGGCCGTTGCGAGTGGAGCCAGATGCGGCGGGTCTACTCGAAGTCGCAGGCGCTGTCGCAGTGCCGCAACTGGCTGGGCAAGAACCTCCCCCAGGCGGCCAAGATCGAGGTCGTCTCCACCGGCGCCGCCGCCGAACTCGCCCAGCGCGAGGAGTTCGCCGGCGCGGTCGCCAGCAAGCAGGCCGCCCACGCCTACAAGCTCAACGTGCTGGCCGAGAACATCGAGGACCAGACCAACAACCTGACCCGGTTCGCCGTCATCGCCGAGACCCCCGAGGCCCGCACCGGCCGCGACAAGACGACCCTCATGGCCCGCGTCCCCAACATCGTGGGCTCACTCGCGAAGACGATCGCCCCGCTCGAAAAGCTCGGCGTCAACATGACCTGGATCGAGTCGTTCCCGATGCCTCACGAGTCGAGCGACAAGGACCCGGCCTACCTGTTCTTCCTCGACATCGACGGCCACGTCACCGACCCCCAGGTTGAGAAGGCCGTCGAGGCCGTCCGCAAGCGCTGCGAGCGCCTCGACGTCCTCGGTTCTTACCCCCGCAGCGCGATCATCGAGAGCTGAGCCCTCGATGCTCGACGGCGGCGACCTCGAAACGCGACCGGATTGGATTGGAAAGGATGTGGGATGGGCGACCTGGCGTGCGTCAACGGCGAACTGACGGCGGTCGAGCAGGCGAAAGTTTCGATCTTGGACCGCGGCTTCCTGTTCGGCGATTCCGTATACGAGGTCTGTCGGATCTACGACGGCCGGTGCTGGCTGGAACCGCAACACCTCGCCCGCCTCAAGCGCAGCCTCAAGGAGCTGGACTTCCCCCCCTACGACCTTGACCGCTTGATGGAGCGGATCTACCGGACGATCCGGGGCGGATTCATCACCGAGGGGCTGGTCTATGTGCAGATCACCCGGGGGGTCGCGCCTCGGACGCACGTGTTCCCCGATCCGCCGGTCGAGCCCACCGAGGTCATCATCGTCCGGCCCTACGACGACGCGCCGACGGCCGCCCGCCGCGCGTCCGGCGTCGCGGTCGTCAGCCGTCCCGACCTCCGCTGGAAGCGCTGCGACGTCAAGTCGACGAACTTGCTGGCGAACGTGCTGGCCATCGAGACGGCTCGACGCGCGGGGGCGTTCGAGGCGGTGCTCGTCGACGCCGACGGGTTCGTGACCGAGGCGACCCACACCTCGCTCCTCTGGGTCCGCGACGGGCGGATCGAGGCCACTCCGGAAGGGCCGGAGATCCTGATCGGCATGACCCGCCACCTGACCCAAAGGCTGGCCGAATCGATCAACGTCCCGTTCGTCGAGGCTCGGATCAGCCTCGACGGGCTGTTGGCCGCCGATGAGGCGATCCTGGTCGGCACCTCGACGGAGATCCTCCCGATCGCGACGGTCGACGGTCGGAAGATCGGCTCGGGCGGGCCGGGGCCGATCGCCGGCAAGCTCCAGGCCGCCTACAAGGCTTCCCTCGACGCCTGGCTCGCCGAGGGAAGGCCGGCCCCGGGGGCTCAATGACGACGCCCGAGGCCGCCGGTCCGCTCGACCCGTTCGAGGCCCACTTCCATCGCGAACCCCTCCAGGGCGCCGGCGTCGCCCTGATCCTTCTGGTCGATGCGACCGCGACCGCCGAGCCTGATGCGGCCGCCGGCGTCCTCGCCTCGTGCGTCGCATGGCTTCAGGGAGAAGGGGGCCGGTCGGTTCAGAGCCGGGTCGTCCCGGTCGACCGTGCGAGCCCCCGGCTCAACGCGCTGATCGAGGCGGCTCTGGAGGCCGTCGACCAGCCGATCGTCCTGATCTGCTCGGCCGTCGAACCGATCGCCCCGGAGCATCTCAAACCGCTTTTTCAGTCGATCGATCAGGCCGACCACGTCCTCGGCAGGCGACCGGCGGCGCCGTTGGACGAAGTCGTCCGATGGATCGCGAGCCTGTTCCGACGGCTGGTGTTCGCGGCCCCCGTCCTCGACGTGAACTCCCCTTGCCAGCTCCACCGGACCCAGAGGCTCCGGGCGATCCCGCTCCAGTCGGGGTCGTCGTTCGTGAACGTCGAGATCGTCGCCAAGGCGACGTTCCTGGGCCATCTGCTGGACGAGGTCGAGATCCCGGCGCTGGCCGGCGCCGTCTGGAGCCGAGGGCGGTTCAAGGACCTTCGCATGGTCCTCAAGGCGCCGACGTTCCGCCCCGTCGGGGGCTCCTCGTCAGCTCCACTTGAAGAGGCGGAGGGCCAGCCAGAACGTGCCGACCGCCCAGGCCGCGAGGATGGCGATCGCCTTGAGGACGTCGAAGTCGGAGAGCCCCGCGCCTTCGAGGATGACCAGGCGAAGGGAGCTGACGAGCTGGGTCAGGGGGAGGGCCTGGATGAACGGCTGAACGGCGTCGGGGAACCGCTCCGAGGCGAAGAAGACGCCGGAGAGGAGCCACATCGGCAGCATGACGAGGTTCATCAGGCCGCTGACCGTCTCGGTGGTGGAGGTCCGGCTCGCGACCAGCAGGCCGATGCCGGCGAACGCCAACGCGCCGATCACGTCGAGGCCGACCACCAGGGCCAGACTCCCCCGGATCGGCATCCCGAAGGCGAACACGCCGAGCATCAAGAGCACGGCGACGTCGGGGATCAGGAACGTCAGCCGAGAGGCCAGGATGGCGCCGAGGAAGTCGCGCCGGGGCATGGGGGTGGCGACGAAGCATTTGAGAAGCTTGCCGATCCGCATGTTGACCAGGAAAAACCCGACGCCCCACAGGCCCCCCCCCATCGCGTTGATCCCGATCAGCCCCGGGATCAAAAAGTCGATGTACCGTGAGCCGGGCTCGGTCACGAGGACGTCGGTCGTCCACCTGGGGTTGGTCCGACCGGCCGCCTGCTGAAGCACGTCGTCGATCGCCAGCCGGGCCGAGGCCGCCTCGGGACGGGTCGGATCGAAATGATAGTTCCAGGAGGTCTCCCCGTCGGGGACGATCACGATCGGCGTCTTGCCCGTCTTGAGCCGGCGCAGGGCCTCGGCCTCCGGCCGCTCCGAGAGCTCGATGATCGGCGCGATCGCGCGGGTCGAGGGGGATGCGGCGGCGGCCCGGGCGTTGTGATCGGCGACCGCCTTCTCAACGGCCCTCGCGTCCGGCCCCGCGACCAGGTCGGCCTGCACCGGGGCGGGGGGGCGGTTCTGGAACGCGAAGCCCAACACGACGGCCAGAAGCATCGGAAACCCGTACACCCAAAAGATCCGCGCCGGCTGACGGATGAACTCGCGAAGCCTCGCGAGGTAAAGCTGAAAGAACGGAGAGTTGCGAAACATTCGCGGGCCTTATCCAGGGAAAAACACGGAGAGGAGACGGGGAAAATACGGGGAAACACGGGGAAATTCAACCACCGAGGACACGGGGGACGCGGAGGAGGGAGAAGAAACAAGAGAGAAGAGAAAAGAGGGGGATAAGAGTGAGGAGTGAGGAGAGAAACCAATCAAGATTGTTTGATTGATTTATCCCTTCTCCGTTCCCCTCTCCTCTTTCCTCTCTCCTCTCTTTCCCTCCGTGTCCCCCGTGTCCTCCGTGGTGAAATTGTCTTCCCCCGCGTCCTCCGTGGTGAGATTTTCTTCCTCTGCGTTGGTTGCGTCCGAAGGCCGCCGTGCGTCCTCCGTGGTGAGATTTCCCCCGTCCTCCGTTCAGGCGCGGCTTCGGCGTCGTCTGCCGCGCTTGGGGGGGGCGGGCTCCTCGGCGAGGTCGTCGCGGAGGTGGCGGCCGGTCAGGGAGACGAAGACGTCTTCCAGGCTCACGTGCCGGGTGGTCAGGCGTGCCAGGGGGCGGTCCTGCTCCTCTAGCGCGTCGAGCAGGGCGGGGATCGCCCGGTGGGGCTCGCCGGCCGTCAGCGAATATCCATCGGCGTCGACCCGGGCGGAGAGGACCGAGTCGAGGCCGCGGAAGGCCTCGGGGTCGACCGGGGGGCCGTCGCCGTTGAGCGCGAATTCGATGACGTGGTCGCCCCCCAGTCGGGCGACCAGCTCGGCCGGCGAGCCCATCGCGATGATCTTGCCGTGGTCGATGATCGCCACCCGGCCGCAGAGCCGCTCGGCCTCTTCCATGTAGTGGGTCGTCAAGAGGACGGTCCGGCCGTTCTCTCCCAGGCCGTGGATGACGTCCCAGAGCTGCCGCCGCGACTGCGGATCGAGCCCCGTGGTCGGCTCGTCCAGGAACAGAACCTCGGGGTCGCCCACAAGGCTGACGGCCACCGCAAGACGCTGCTGCTGGCCGCCGGAGAGCGTGCCGACCAGTGCGTTGGCCTTGGTTTCCAGCGACACCCGCTCGATCGCCTGATCGACCGTCAGCCCCTGCCGGTAGAAGCTCCGGAAGACGGTCAGCAGCTCGCGGACGGTCTCCTTCTCCGGGAATCGGGTCTCTTGCAGGGTGACGCCGATCCGTTCGCGGATGGCGGCGGCGTCGCGGTTCCAGCGGAGCCCCAGGATCTCGACCTCGCCCGAGGTCGGTTCGGTCAGGCCCTCCATGATCTCGACCGTCGTGGTCTTGCCCGCGCCGTTGGGACCGAGCAGGCCGAAGCACTCGCCGGGACGGATCTCCAGGTCGACGCCGGCGACGGCGTGGACCGGGCCGTCGCGACCGGGGTATTGCTTGTGCAAATCCTTGACGCGTATCGCCGGCGCCGTCGTCACGCTCGTCACTCCACAAGTCCTTCGGCTGGTAATGATCGCACGCGGATCGCGAATGGAGGACCGATCCGGCAGGGGGAGGCTGGGCCTCAGATCTTCAACCCCTCGCGGAGGATGGTCATCTTGGGGACGACGACGACGCCGTCGCGGATCACGTGGGTGTCGGTCTCCTCGGAGTCGACGATCCCGGTCTCGTTGGTGATCCGGACGTCGCGGCCGACCCGCGCGTTCTTGTCGACGATCGCCCGCTCGATCACCGCGCCGGCGCCCACGCCCAGGTTGGGACGGCCCAGGCGCTGGTTCTCCTCGACGTCCTTGGTCTGCTCGTAGAAGTCGTCCCCCATCAGGTACGAATCGCGGATCACCGCGTTGTCGCCGATGATCGAGCGGACGCCGATCACCGAGTTCTCGATGATCGTCCCCTTGCCGATCACGCAGCCGTCGCAGATGAGGCTGTTCTTGACCGTCGCGCCGCTGATCCGCGAGCTCGGCAGGTAGCGGGGCCGGGTGAAGATCGGTTGCTCGCCGTGAGTGAAGTCGAACGACGGTTGGTCGAGCGTCAGGTCGATGTTGGCCTGGTGGAACGCGCCGACGGTGCCGATGTCCTCCCAGTAGCCGTCGAACAGGTGCGCCTGCACGCGCTGCTGGGCGATCGTCTGGGGGAGCAGCTCATGGCCGAAGTCCGTCGCCGTGCTGGAGCTGAGGATGTCGACCAGCGTCTTGGTGTTGAAGACGTAGATGCCCATGCTGGCCAGGTAGGGGCGGCCGTTGGCCTTGAGCCCCAGCTTGTCCAGCCACATGGGGTCGGTGCGGACCCGGTTGAGCTTCTCCTGGGTCTTGGGCTTCTCCTCGAAATCGATGACGCGGCCGTCGGCCTGGATCCGCATGATCCCGCAGGATCGGGCCTCGGCCTCGGCCACGGGGAGCGCCGCGATGGTCACGGCCGCCTTGTTGTCCAGGTGGGTCTTGATCATCTCCTGGAAGTCCATCCGGTAGAGCTGGTCGCCGGAGAGGATCAGGACGAGATCGTAGTCTTTCTCCGTGAAGTAGGGGATGTTGCGACGGACGGCGTCCGCGGTCCCCTGGTACCAGGTCTCGCTCTGCATCGTCTGCTGAGCGGCGAGGATCTCGACGAACCCCCCCTCGAACGGGTCGAACTTGTAGGTGTTGTAGATGTGGCGGTGAAGGCTCACCGAGTTGAACTGGGTGACGACGAAGATGCGGTGCAGCCCGGAGTGAATGCAGTTCGACACGGGGATGTCGATGAGGCGATACTTCCCGGCGATGGGCACCGCGGGCTTGCTCCGCGACTTGGTCAGGGGGTAGAGCCGGGTCC
>CALCIC010000757.1 GCA_937907405.1 uncultured Isosphaeraceae bacterium
ACGACGCCCCGGCCGACGCCACGGCGGCGTGAAATCAGGAGGCCGATTCGCCGTGCGCTGGGTGGGGATCGACGAGGCCGGATACGGCCCGAACCTGGGTCCGCTGGTGATGACGGCGGTCGTCGCGGAGTCGGGGCCGAACGGTCCTGGCGCGACGGCGCCCGCGCCGCCGGAGCGATTCTGGAACGACCTGGGCGACACGGTCGCGCGGGCGGGGGGGCGAACTGACGGGGGTCGGCTCTGGGTCGACGACTCCAAGGCGATCCTCAAGGGAGGAAAAGGCCGCGAGCAGTTGTTCGCGACCTGCCTGGCGGTCCTCGACGCAGTCGGCCTGGCGTCGCCCACGACCCTCCGCTCGCTGATCGAACTGCTGTGCGGGGACGAACCCGATGGAGCGGAACTGGATCGGTGGACGAAAACGGAGGCTCCGTGCGGGTTGGTCGGGCTGGGCGAGTCGGCCCGCGCGCGGCTCGCCCGGGGGCCTCTTGAGCCGCCATGCGGCACGTGGCGGCTGTCGTCCGTTCGAACGGCGGTGGTCGGCCCCGAGCGGTTCAATCAGGGGCTCGATCGGTTCGACTCGAAGGCCGGCGTCCATTTCGAGGCGTTCGCGGGGCTGCTTCGATGGGTCTGGGAACTGGCCGCGGACGGCGCGCCGACGCACGTTCACGGCGACAAGCACGGCGGCCGGCATTACTACCTGGAACCGTTGCTGACCGTGTTTCCGGGCGCCTGGATCGACCGAGGGGTCGAGGGGCCCGCGTTGAGCGCGTATACGATCCGGGGGGCGGGACGGACGTTGACGCTGCGGCTGAGCCCTCGGGCCGACGCCGGCGACGGGTTCGTCGCGCTGGCGTCGATCGTGAGCAAGACGCTGCGGGAGGAGTGGATGGACGCGTTCAACGCGTTCTGGGCGGTGCATGTCCCGGGGTTGAGGCCGACGGCCGGCTATCCGGTGGATGCGGCCCGATTTCGGCGGGCCGTCGAGGCGTCGGCCATGACTCTGGGCCTGGAACCGCGATTGTGGTGGC
This sequence comes from uncultured Isosphaeraceae bacterium, assembly GCA_937907405.1. Lineage (GTDB taxonomy): Bacteria > Planctomycetota > Planctomycetia > Isosphaerales > Isosphaeraceae > Paludisphaera. The sequence goes on from CALCIC010000757.1 coordinate 1,029, forward strand.
GCGAGAGGTAGGCGCTGAGGCGGGTCGAACGTCAGCGTTCGCGGTAGACGATCCGGCCCTTGGTGAAGTCGTAGGGGGTGAGCTCGACCGTCACGCGGTCGCCGGGAACGATTCGGATGAAGTTTTTCCTCATCTTGCCGGCGATGTGGGCCAGGATCTTATGACCGTTCTCGAGTTCAACCATGAATTGCGTGTTGGGGAGCGCTTCGACGATGCGCCCCTCGGTTCGAATCGGTTCTTCTTTGGCCACGCGGGCGGATCTCCTGAAGCGGCCAGCGCCGGCCATGCGGAGCGCTGGTCGTATTACGGCTTGCGAGTCGCGCCGGGGGCCCCGGAGACTCGCGCGATCACCGGCTCGGGATGGCCTTCTTGACGAGCGCGGCGGAACACGTGTCACGATTCTACCCGAACCGCTCGCGCCATGACAGATCAACCAAAATCGGAATGCTCAGGGACCGCCGCGGCGATCAACCCACGTCTCGGCTCCGCCGGCCCGGACTCGACGACGGTTTCTTCCCGAGGGGGGGCGAAGAGGGTCTGGCGAACGAAAGGTGAGAGCGTTATAATTCGTCCCAGCGAGAATGGGATCTCGAAACCGCCCGCAGCCGGGCGGAGATCAAACGCATTCCCAGGATCGGCGACTCTCCCGCGCTGAGGTGAAACGACGGTGCAACCCGTCACGGACGCGACTCCATCGAACAATTCCGGGACGCTCCCGGATGGAGCCGTGCTCGGGGCCCCGCACTGACCGTTCACCGGCCTTGTCCTCATTCCGACGATCATTCTTGAGACGCAACCGCGACGATCGGGAAGGCCCGACGGAGCGCACTTCGTTTGAGGTTCCGATCGTCAGGCAAGGCTTTCCGGATCGATAGGCGTTCCCAAACTCCGCGCACCGTGTCGGTCTTGCGGCCCCCTGGCTTCCCTTGACTCGGTCGGGGACGGGCCGCGTGAAGCGATTCACCCGGGCTTTCGTCATTCGAAGGTCCGTGCGGGCCCCAGCCGAGAGCGACACGCGCGCGATTTTTTTGGACCCTCCAAACTCCGTCCGCTGGAGCCTTTCGATGGAACAGAAGAGCGCACGCGACTCCGCCGTTGAAGCCGTTACGTCATGGCCGAACCTGGGACGAAGAGCGCCCAGGTCGGTCACGCCGGTCTGTCAGCTTTTCGGCATGAACGTCTTCTCCGACGAAGTCATGCGGACCCGCCTCCCCGAGAACGTCTACAAGGCGCTTCGCGGCACGATCAAGAAGAGCGCCCCGCTGGACCCCTCGATCGCCGACGTCGTCGCGACCGCGATGAAGGAGTGGGCGATGGAGCGGGGGGCGACTCATTACACGCACTGGTTCCAGCCGATGACCGGGTCGACGGCCGAGAAGCACGACTCGTTCCTGGCTCCCACCGAGGACGGCGCGGCGATCGCGGAGTTCAGCGGCAAGGAACTGGTGCGCGGCGAACCCGACGCGTCGAGCTTCCCCTCCGGCGGCATCCGGAGCACGTTCGAGGCGCGCGGCTACACCGCCTGGGACCCGACCAGCCCGGCGTTCATCCTCGACAACCCCAACGGCACCACGCTTTGCATCCCGACCGCGTTCTGTTCGTGGACCGGCGAGGCCCTCGACAAGAAGACCCCGCTGCTGCGGTCGGTCGAGGCGCTGTCGCGTCAGGCCGTCCGCATCCTCAAGCTGTTCGGCTCGGCGGCCGAGCAGATCGGAAGAGCACACGTCTGAACTCCAGTCAC
>CALCIC010000758.1 GCA_937907405.1 uncultured Isosphaeraceae bacterium
CAGCGCGATCCTCCTGAACCGCAAGCCCCTGGTCGACGTTGCAGCCGCCCTCAACATGACCGTCGCCGGCGTGGTCGCGCACCAGTCGGCCTTGAAGGACGGCGAGTCGCTCAAGCTGCCGCAATTCACCTGAGCCGAACCGCGAGGCGGCCCAAACCATCGCGTCTTGGTGAAATGGCGCCGGTATTGCAGCGTTTCGACCCTCTGGACGAACGAACCAACGACCCGAGGGAACAAGGTGTTGCGATGTCCACTCCGATTCAGTCCTTGATCGACTCCGGCACCAAGGTGTGGCTTGATTCCATTGATCCGGACGAGGTCGCCCGCAACCGGGTTTGGGGGATCACCGGCGCCACCTCCAACCCGATCATCATCTCCAACTTGATCAGGACGGGCCGGATCGACAAGGATCTCGGCCTCTGTTTCAAGAACGGGTTGGACGATTACGACACGGCCTGGCGGACGACCGACATGCTCGTCAGCCAGGCCCAGGAGGCGTTCCTGCCCGCCTGGGAGAAAACGGAGGGGGACGACGGCTACGTCAGCTTCGAACTCGATCCCTTGCTGGAAGATCCCGAGCCGAGGACCTCGGCTGGGGGGCGAGAGCCGGAACGGCTCACCCCGGAACAGGCGACGAAGCGTTACGTCGAACTGGGCGAGCAGTGGAGCGCCGGTCATCGCAACCGGATGATCAAGGTGCCCGCGACGGCGAGTGGAATCGCCGCCATGGAAGATCTGGCGGCGGCCGGCGTGACGTTGAACGTCACGTTGATCTTCTCGCCCCGCCAGTACGTCGCGGCCCGCGACGCCATCTGGCGCGGCGCGCAACGGCGGAAGTCGCTCGACGGCTTCAAGTCGGTCTACAGCATCTTCGTCAGCCGGATCGACGTCTACACGGCCAAGCACTTGACTGATCTTTCGACGAAGGCCCAGGGATGGGTCGGCATCGCCAACGCCAAGGACGTCTGGCGGATGAACCAGGAGTTCTGGGCGGACAAGCGGTCGCGGCTGAAGCAGGAGATCGTCTTCGCCAGCACCGGCGTGAAGAACGACGACGATCCCCCCTGGAAGTACGTCGAGGCGTTCGCGGGCTCGGACGTCGAGACGAATCCGCCGGCCACCAACGCCAAGGTCCAGGAAAGCGGCCGGACCTTCACGCGAAAGGTGGATCAGCCGCTCGCCGCCGACGTCCTGGCTGAAATCGAGGCCAAGGTCGACATGGCCCGAGTCGAAGCCGATTTGATGGCCGAGGGACTGAAGAAGTTCGCCGATCCTCAGAAGGCCCTGCTGGACCTGATCGACCAGAAGCGGAAGGAGTCCTAGCAAGCTGACGCCCCGCCGCCCTCTTGGTCGCGGGGAGGTACTCTTTGAGTTGGAGATCTCAGCCATGCGAGAAACACATTTGAGCTTGCCGCAACTGGCGATGATCGCCGGCACTCGCGCCATGGCCGGCGCCGGCCTTGGTCTGCTGCTGGCGGATCGATTGTCCGACAGGCCGCGCAAGGCCGTCGGCTGGGCCCTGCTGGCCGTCGGCGCGTTGTCCACCGTTCCCTTGGCGATCCAGGTTCTAGGCTCGACCCGATCCGACGACCAGGCCGACTGGGCGGATTATCGTCCCGATCTCTCGCACACGTATTCCGGGTGATGATCTCCGTGCGTGGCGATGAATGAGAAACCGAGCGCGCCGTTCGCTTAAGAAGCCCGAGGTTGGGCTGTGGAATCGACCCGGGGGCGTCCAGGCCGCCGGCCTTCCGCGGGAAGGGAGGGGGAACGATGCAGTACGAACCGTATCGTGACCGCGCTGAAGCGGGCCGCCGCCTCGCCGAGAAGTTGGTCGCGTATGCGGACCGCCCCGACGTCCTCATTCTGGCGCTTCCGCGCGGCGGCGTTCCGGTCGCCTATGAGGTCGCCCGCGCGCTCAACGCGCCGCTCGACGTCATGATGGTGCGCAAGCTGGGCGTGCCAGGGCATGAGGAGTTGGCGATGGGCGCCATCGCGTCGGGCGGAATGCGCCTGCTCAACGAGAGCGTCATTCACTCCCTGCGGATCAGCCCCGAGGTCGTCGATCGGGTTGCGAAGACCGAGCAAGCGGAGTTGGAACGTCGCGAGCGAGAATACCGCGACGACCGCCCGCAGCCCGAGCTCCGTGAGAAGACGGTCATCGTGGTGGACGATGGGTTGGCGACCGGAGCCAGCATGCGCGTAGCCGTTGTTGCATTGAGGCGGCGGCGTCCCGCTCGGCTGGTCGTCGCCGTTCCAGTCGCCGCCGCGGCCACCTGCGCGGAGTTTCGGCACGAGGTCGACGAGGTCGTCTGCTCGTCCACCCCCGAGCCGTTCCGCGCCGTGGGCCTTTGGTACGAAGATTTCTCCCAGACGACCGACGCCGAGGTCCGCGAGTTGCTTCAACGAGCCGACGACTTGCCACGACGGACCAGGACGTAATGGAAGGAGACGGCGGTCATGAGTCGAGATTCCGCGTACGATCGAGCTGTGCGGCCGGTTCGGATCGCGACCGGCTCGGTCGAGTTGTTCGGCGATTTGGCGGCGCCGGAGGCCGCGCGGGGGATGGTCGTCTTCGTCCATGGCAGCGGTAGTTCTCGGCGCAGCCCGCGCAACCGGTTCGTGGCCAGGCGTCTCAACCACGCCGGCTTCGCCAC
>CALCIC010000759.1 GCA_937907405.1 uncultured Isosphaeraceae bacterium
CGCAAGGCCGCCTGATACAAGCCCGAAGCGCAAGCGAGGGTGGATTTCACGAGGCACTGAACCGTACCCGACGTGGCGCGGCGCGGTTCCGCGGGCGATCCCTCGCTTGCGCTTCGGGCTGGTATCTCTACTGTCACGGATTGCTGGAATTGGCGTCGTGAGGCCCGGAATACTAGCCCGAAGCGCAAGCGAGGGTTGATCGTCCAGGACGTCGAATCGGCCCTGGACCTCCCGAGCCGAACCCTCGCTCGCGCTTCGGGCTTGTATTCCGCCCTCCCCGGCCCCTCGATAGAGGTCGGGCGTCCCAATCCGGTGACTCCGGTCCTGCCCGAGGACATCCGTGACAGTAGAGGTATTTCAAGGCTTCGCCACCACCTTCTCCTCATGAGCCCAAGGATTTCCGCCAGTGCAATCCAACCCCGCCGTCAAGGCCGTCAAGAAGGCGCTCCGGGCGTCGACGATCGCCTCGATCCGCAACCTCGATCCTGACGCGCGCCGCGCGCAAGAAGTTCAACTGCTGGCGGACGTCGTCGAGCTTCCCGGCTATCGCGACGCCGGCGCGCTGCTCCTCTACGTGACGGCGTTCGACGAGGAGATCGGCACGTCGCCGCTGATCACCCGAGCGCTGGAAGCCTCGCAGCGCGTGATCTGTCCTCGGGTCGACAAGGCCGCCCACAGGCTCGATCTCTACGAGGTCGAGGATCTGGAGCGCGACCTTGAGCCAGGCGTCCTGGGCATCCCCGAGCCTCGGCGGACGTGTCGGACGGTCGCGCCCGAGGAGGTCGATTGGGTGCTCGTGCCAGGCGTGGTCTTCGACCTCGGCTGCAACCGGATCGGGCGGGGGGCGGGGCACTACGACCGTTTTTTGCCGGGGGTTCGCCGGGGGGTTCCGACCTGGGCGATCGCATTCGACTGCCAGATCCTCGACCCGATCCCGGTCGAACCCCACGACGTCCCGATTCGCGGCGTGCTCACCCCCTCGGGGCGGATCGAGCGGAAGAAATAAGTGACCTCCCACGAAGAACGTCCGAGCGTCGGCAGGAATTGGAAAAGAATCAACCACGGAGGACGCTGAGGAGAAAGACACGAATTGAGAGTGTTCTCCGGGCACTTCGGAGTTTGCTCCGCAAGTCGAGCGGCCCGAACAATCATACTCCTCTCTTCCTCCGTGCCCCCCGTGTCCCCCTTGGTTGAATTCTTCTCCGGCCGATCCGTCAGGTTGATCCTCGGCTTTGTTCCAGGGTCAGTCGACCGGTTCCCAATCGACGGCCGGCGGCGCGGCGTAGTTGGCGAACTGGTCGTGGACTCCGGCGGACGGAGCGCCCCCTCCATGGAGGATCACGCGGTAGCCGAACCAAACGGATTCGCCCTTCGGGACGGTGTGGTCCCCCTTCTCAGGCATCCCGAAATCATGCCAGCCGAACGGGTTGGCGGCGAACAGGCCGTAGGTGCGGACGTGCCAGGTCGTGGGGTAGCGGAAGCTGTCGGGGTGGTTGAGGACCGTGATCCCGACCATCTCGCCGTCGACCGGCCCGGAATAGTCGACCCACCGCGACGGCTTGCCCCACGCCTTGTCGTCTTCAAGGCCCTCGGCGTTGCGGATCTTGCCGCCGGCCTTCTTGGTGACGTCCATGCTCGATGCGACTCGAATTCCGAACGTCCCCTCTTTCGTGTCGCCGAGGACGAGCGGCCCTTCCGTCGCCTTGAGCCTCACCGCGAAGTCGAGCACGCGCACCCGGCGGGTGTCGTAGACGGTCAACACGCGCTCGTCCTCGCAGACCTTCGCGCCGTCGGGGCCCGACCAGTCGTCGCGGGTCGTCAGGCGGCCGAGAACCGCAGACGGCGCGTCGACCTTGCGCGCGGTCTCCTTGATCGTGCCGTGGTTCTTCTGCTCGCTCCAGAAATCGACGCCGTTGACCAGCCCGTGCGTGAACCAGAACGACCGCTGGTGGGGGTGGTCCTTATCCTCGCCTTCGACCTGCTCCATCGGGTAAGCCCGGGTGAAAGCATCGCCGTTCGGCCCGATGAGCGGGAACAGAAACGGCTTGGCGCCGACGTCCACGCGGTGGACCGTGAACGGCTTGCCGCCGACCTTGACTTCCAGGTTCGGTCCCTGAGGAACCATCTCCACGCCCGAATCGGCCGACGGCTTGGCGTCGTCCTTCTTGAGGACGAACGTCGACGGCGTCGCGATCGCCGGCAGCACCGCCGTCAGCGTCTTCTTGCCGTCGGCGGTCGCGACCACGGCCGGGATCGCTGCGGGCGCGGACCCGGTCGACAGCCGGTAGAGGCCGTCCTCGACGCCATCCGGGGCCGCGATGACGACCGGGGTCTCGGCCGCGACCGGCGGCGACGGCCGGACCGTCAGCTTCCAGTCCTTGGCCGTGGTCGAGCCGCTCAACGCGACGAGTCCGATCGACCCAAATAAGAACGTGCGGGCTGGTTCATATTTCATTCGTGTTCGCATCGACGATCTTCCAGGGGTGAATACGGAGGAGTAGGGTCGATGTTCAATGTCCGCCACGGCGAAGCCCGACGCAAGTACCGAACGGACCGGACTTCGCGAATCGCGGGTCGGGGCGAGCGAGACGCGGCGGGTGGCCGGCGGCTTCGATTTTCGGAGCATCGGCTTTTTTGTTGGACAGGACGGAAGGAG
>CALCIC010000760.1 GCA_937907405.1 uncultured Isosphaeraceae bacterium
GGGCTCGCTGGAGCAACCACGCCGGGGGCAGGACTGAACAGGAAATGCTCATGCACTCGACCCTTGCGAGAACACGCGCCCCGAGAGCCTCGAACCGGATGTTCAAGCCGCCCGATTGGCGGTACGAGCAGACGGGCGACGTCGGATGGTGGATCCACGGACCCTGGCGCGACCTGTTGCTCGATTCGAACGGACTCCGCCTCGACCAATGGCGGGCCGAGGGGCGGGTCGCCACGGGGAAGTCGGGGCCGCACCGAGGCGTCTATCGGGGGCAACTGCCCGAGTTCGCCGTTTACATCAAGCACTATCTCGTGCCCGATCGACGAGCGAAGTACCGGCAGTGGTTCCGCCGTGGAAAGGGGCGGAACGAGGGGAAGCGTTCCGAGAGTCTCGCCTCGATCGGCGTCCCGACCATCTCCCCCATGGCCCTGGGCGAGCGTCGCAAGCGCGGGTTCCTGTTCGACAACTACCTGATCACCCGAGAGATTCCCGACTCGACGCCGCTCGACGCGTTCGTCGAGCGCGACCTTGAGCATCTCCCCGAGCCCAGGCGGTCGATCATCAGGCGGCGGCTGGCGACGGCGGTCGGCGCGCTCACGGCGAGGCTGCACAACGCGGGGCTCTTGCACATCGACTTCCATCCGGGCAACGTCCTGGTCCGGTTCGACGCCGACGACGCGCCGGTCCTGACGATGGTGGACCTCGACGCGCTGCGGTCGGTCAAGAAGCTGGACTGGGCCGGGGCCCGGCAGAATCTGGCGCTGCTCGATCATTACTTCTGGCTGCGGAGCAGCAAGGCGGACCGGTACCGGTTCCTCAAGGCGTACATGGCGTTTCGAACCGAGCCGCACCCGCCGGTTCGAGCGTTCGCCAAGTCCGTGGAGGAGTCGACCCGGCGGTGGGCGGAGCGGCTTTGGCGGCGCTGGGGCAAGCGCTGTCGATCGACCAACAAGTATTTCCAGGTTTATCAATCTCCGAACGCCTGGTGCGTCGCCTCGCGCGATCTCGACCCGTGCGAGGTCGAGCCCCTGCTGGTCGACCCCGACGCGCCGTTCAACAATCCGAACGCGCGGTTGATCAAGGACTCGCGCACCGCCCGGCTCATCGAGACGACGATGCGGGTCCGGGGCGAGCCGACGACCGTGATCTACAAGCGGTTCAACCGCAAGAAATGGATCGACCCCGTCCTGGCGGTGTTCCGCCCCTCGCGCGCCTGGCGATCGTGGCAGGCGGGCCAGCACCTGGCCAGCCGGGGGGTGCCGACCCCCCAGAACCTGGCGTTCGTCTCGCGCCGCCGCAAGCCCTGGTTCTCGCCGTTCGAGGGGATGCTGCCGCACGAGACCTACCAGATCACGATCAAGCAAGAGTTCGCCACGACCCTGGCGGACCACGTCCTTCTGGTGCTTCCCGGACTCGATCCGGAAGCGTTGCGCGTGGAGGTTCGACGGACCAACATGGCGTTGGCGGCGCTCGTCCGGTCGCTCCACGATCGTTCGCTCTCGCATCGCGACCTGAAAGCCTCGAACATCCTGGTCTGTCACGGCCTGAGCCCGCGCGAGGGTTTCCTCAGCCTCATCGACCTGGTCGGCGTCCGGCTGCAAGACCCCGTGCCGATGCACCGGCGGGTCCAGAACCTGGCGAGGCTCAGCGTCAGCCTGGCCGACGCCCCCGGCCGGACCCGAACCGAGTCGCTTCGGTTCCTCCGCGCGTACCTGCCGCGAGGGCTTGCGCCGTCGAGCGGGTGGAAAGACCTCTGGCGCGCGGTCGACAGGGCGACTCAGACGAAGCAGGCCCGCAATCAGCGTCGCGGGCGACCGCTTTCCTGATTCAACGGAGGGATCGGTCTTGAACAGGCCCAATTCGCATCTTCGAGACGCCTCGCCGCGCCGGGTCCTGGTCTTGGCGATGCTGGTCGGCGTCCTGGCGGCCGGCTGCGCCACCACGGGGAACCGAGGCTCCAGCCTGCTGCCGACCCAGTACAAGGTCGCGACCGGCCCGTTCGTCATCCACTCGAACAGTCCCGTGGAGGCCGACGCGCCCGCCGTCCGCGCGCTCGGAGACCTCAAGGACGACCTCGCGGCCAGGCTCGACTGCCGCGAGGACGCCGGCGCCGAACCCATTGAAGTCTACGTGCTCGACGATCGCGGCGCCTTCCTTCACCTGCTGCGCTTCTATTTTCCCGAGCTGCCGCCGCGCCGGGCCTTCTTCATGGCCCAGGGGGACCGGCGAATCGTTTACACCTACCTGGGGCCGAGGCTCGAGGAAGACCTCCGCCACGAGGCGACGCACGCGCTTTTGCGAGGACGGTTCGGCGACGTGCCGCTCTGGCTCGACGAGGGCCTGGCGGAATACTTCGAGGCCGGCCCGAGCGACCAGGCGGATCGACAGGCTCGGCTCGCCCGGATCGCCGAAGACCGCAAGGCGGGCTGGAACCCGAACATGGCGCGGCTGGAGTCGCTCACCGACATTCACCAGATGACGCCCCGAGACTATCGCGAGTCGTGGGCGTGGGTCGATCTGCTCCTGGGCGATCCTCGGTCGGGGCCGACGATTCTCGTCGATCATCTCGAGCGGGGACGCGGCGCGATCGAGGGCGAGCCGTTGTCCAGGCTGCTCGCCGCGCGAGGGGCCGACGCCTCCAGGTTGCTCGCGCATCTGGAGGAAAAGCCGACCCGAACCATTGCTCAAAAGCCGGACGCCGTCGCGGCCGACCGCGAACCGGTCGTCCGGTTGCAGGATCGACGGCCCGATCCCCCCTGGACCGGCGCCCAACCGCTCCGGGGCGGCCTGTTCCGCCGCCTTGCGGGGCTGTTCGGGCTCTAGCCCGGATATTTCACCGGCCTTGCGGCAATTGAATTGCGCGACGGCCTTACT
>CALCIC010000761.1 GCA_937907405.1 uncultured Isosphaeraceae bacterium
CTCAAACACTGTCAAGCTAGCCCCTTACGATTTGGGACGATCCCGCTTCGTTCGCCCTGAAAGTGGGTTTCGAAGTCCCGTCCGTCGACCGTCCCGACACCGACGCGCTCCCTGATCGGGCTTGGAAGATTGGCTTCGATCGCGCGCTTTGGCCAAGATTCGGCTGAATCCGAGAAGGTCGGCCGCGTCCGCTGAATTGGGATCGTTCGCGCAGGTTTTTAGTTTGAGCTTGACGCTCCGCGGCCGGGTTTTCACCGATGCCGAATTGCCAACGAGCGCGCGGGCGCCTCGGGCTGGAGGCCCCTACGGAGAAGATACGACCGGTCGACCGGAAATCGCGCCGAATTCCGTGGTCACCGAGTAGGGTGAAGCAGACTCTCCTGGCGGTGGTGTAAGACCAAGCGCGGGGAAGGGTTTTTGAAAACGAGCCCGAAGCGCCAGCGAGTGCATTGCCCAGGTGTTCGGCGTGGAACCTGGGAACGGGCAATGCACTCGCTGGCGCTTCGGGCTCGTAGTGTCGGATTCGCAATCTCGACGATTGCCGGGAGATTCTGGTAGCCCTCGCCCCCGATGGATCGGATGATCGTCGACGAAACCAGCGGGACTCAGCCGAGCAACGACGTCCTCAAGTGGTTGTTCCAACTACCGAGTATCGCAACCGGGCCGGCCTGTCCCGTCAAGGAAATCTCCTGCCTCGCGAATCGAAAGGCCGGGCGCGCCAAGACTCGATTCGCGAGATTGGCGCCGCCCCCAGGCGCGGGACGGGCGAAGATCCGAGGCGCGGGTCTGGCGATCACCCGGGGCGCGGGCCGGGCGAGCGTTCGTCCACCGACCTTGACGACGCCGGCCTGCTTCTGGGCGGTCGGCTTGGGCGTGATCGACATCGTGTAAGAGGCCAACGGCGCCGAGTTGGCCGACTGAACCCGCACGATGAGCGTGGCGTTGCGCGCGGCCGAGACCTGCACGACGCTGTTTCCCTGGGCGAGCACCCCTCCCCGCGTGTTGAGGACCTGGACCCAGGTCCCCGCCGCGGCAATCTCCAGAACTCCGGCGGCCGCGGTCTGGAACGAGTAGTAGTCAAGGTCGGCGGCCGTATTCAGGCTCACGCCGTAGACCGCGCCCTGGTTGAACTTGCCAAGCTTGGTCGCGGTTCCGAACGTATTGTTCGATTCGTAACGATCGGGAGCGATGGCGTTCGACGGCGGCGTGAGAATCTGAGGCGCGATCGTCACCGGGGTCGTGACCGTCGGAATGATGACGACGGGGGGGGGCGTCACGGGCGGCGGGCTGGTCGAGAGATTGACCGAGAGCTGGTAGGCGCCGGTGTCGAAGACGTCGTTCGTGGCTCCCGTCACCGCGATGTAGTACCGCGCGCCGGCGACGACTCCCTGGGGCGAGACCGTGACGGAGTTTCCCCAGGAGTTGGGGTCGCTCGCCTGCCCCAGAGTGTTTCCCGCCGCGTCGTAGACGGTGATCTTGGGACTGAGCATGCTGAGGTTCGAGGACGAAGCCGTGGCCTGCCAGGCGCCGGCCGCATAGCTCGGCGCCACGAACGAGAACCACTCGACGTCGCCGATCTTCGCCAGCGAGGTCCAGGACGTCGTGCTCCTCCCCGCCGCGGCCAAGTTCGTGGTCAGGTCGATGGCCGTCGCCTTGTCGAGGCCGACTCCGTAGCTTTGATAGCCGTCGAGATGCCGCGCGCCGTAGATCGCCTGGATGCCGGCGACGTCGCCGGCGTCCAGCCCGGAGCGGACTCCTCCGTAGCTGGCGTACATGACCTCCGACTGATTCGGGGGGTGGTTGAGCCCCAGCGAGTGGCCGGTCTCGTGGAGGATCACGCTGTAAAGGTCATAACTGGAGCCGTTGACCTTGAAGCTGAGGTTGGTGTTGATCTGGACGTCCCCCGCCATGGTCGAGCCCTGCGGAGGCGGAAACGCGGTCTGCGCCAGCGTGGTCTGATCCAGGCCGCCCGTTCGAGACTGAAAGCTGTAGGCGCCGAAACGAATATCGCCGAATCGGGGGTCGCCCTGCTGCTGTCCCCGGACGTCCTCGTCGTACGGCCCGTCGGCGACCTGCACGATGTTGATGTCGGCCACGGACTGCCAGGTCGCCAACGCCCGGGCGATCGCCCGCTGCCAGGCCCCGTTCGTGCCGATCGTGGAGTTGAAGGTCGCGTTCAGCGTGTTCGTCCCGTGCGACCAGTAAACGCCGTCAGGCGCGATGCTGTAGGTGATCCGGTTCGGATTCGACCATTTGAGCCCATCGACCACGTAATCAACGCCCGCGGCCGCCATCAGGGCGCGTTCCTCAAGCGACTCCACGCGCGGCCGTCTCGTCCTTCTCGGTCCTCGGTTGGATCGAACGATCCTTTCGAGCCCAAAACGAAATCCGCCATCCTTGCACCTGATTCCGAGTCGCTCTCCGAGCGACTGTGGGGAAAACCCAAACATGGTGCACTCCGGTCTTCGGTTGGGCGAGCCGGAAGGTCGAGGCCGAGCCAGCCTTACCTTCCACCTTCTATCGCCTTCGTTTCATTCCGATCGATCCTCCCTGAGCCATTGCGTCGGACCCTCGTTCCCAACGAGGGCCTCCTCCGCCCGAACAGTTCCAACCTCGACTCGATCTCTGGGCGCCGCCCCCGGGCGTGACGGCGGTTGTCGCGGCTGTATCGCGAACGCCAGTTGTTCCATCGGTACCTGAAACCTAGGGCGCGATTCCAGAAGTATCCTCAAGAAACGCCGTCCGAAATCCGGGACAGCCTGAACAGTCCCACCTTCGGGGGTTCCGATTCGCGTATTTGCATCAATTACGCTGGAAGCGCGGGCGCGAAACGCACTGCGGGGCGGTTTTCGGCTCAAGTCGTTCACTCAAATCCACGAGCTGTTTCATCGCCGCGAAATGAAGGCTGACGCCCCCCTCGATCGCGTCGCGACGGCCTCTTGCCCGGCGATCCGCACGCGGCTAGCGTGGATGCGACGCGAGATCGGAAGCCGAGGCCCTTAGAGCGGTTTGCTTTCGGCTCGCCTACAAGAATGGTCTGAGTCCGAAATGAAGC
>CALCIC010000762.1 GCA_937907405.1 uncultured Isosphaeraceae bacterium
TTTTTGGCGTTCGCGCGGTTGGCCTGGATCTGGGCTTCGGTGGGCATTGGGGAGGGCCTCCGGTTGTTGGATGAGAGCGGTTTTGGGGATTGCGCGGCTCGGCGGGCGCCTCGCCCTCCCCTTTATGAGCCACGCGCGGCGGGGGAATGCACTCGCTGGCGCTTCGGGCTTTCCTTCGAGTTCTGATCGCTGGCTCTGGAACGGGATCGAGCCTCCATCAAGGTGATCCGCAAACCTGACGTGGTTTTTCCACGAATCCGGCGGGGTTGAGCGATTGGGCGAGGGAGTTTGCGGATTGCAGCGGCGGTTGTGATTTTGACGCGCGAGGCGGGGGGAGAGCCCGGGGTGTTCCGGCTTCCTCTGGATGGGACTGATCGATTATAGTGGCGATCTGGTTTCTCAACCCAGGATGGCAACAGCGGCCTCCCCAGGATGGGCTCCGGTTCGTCGGGGTCGCCCGGCGCGGTATTCGGCCGCGTGGATTACAGGAGGTAAGAAGCGCGATGGATGATTCCGTTTTCACGACCCGCGCGAGTCTGACGCCGCATGACGAGTTGGGGCCGGACGAGGTCGGCGAGCCGAATTTCGTGATCGATGAAGAACGCCGCGACTGGTTGATCAAAAACCTTGGCGCGTCGTTCTGCCGCAAGATCGGCGTCTACCCGATTCCCGACGAGTTCGTCCTGTCGGTCGTGATCCCGGTTTACAACGAGAAGAAGACGATCCACGAGATCCTCCGTCGCGTCCGCGCGGTGCCGATCCGCAAGCAGATCATCATCGTCGACGACTGCTCGAAGGACGGCACGGCCGACGTCCTCCGCGAGATGGCCAAGCAGGACGACGACCTGACGGTGGCGTTCCACGAGGTCAACCAGGGCAAGGGGGCGGCGCTTCGGACCGGGTTCAAGCACGCGGTCGGCGACGTGGTCATCGTTCAGGACGCGGACCTCGAATACGAGCCGGAGCAGTATCCCGAGCTGCTTCAGCCGATCATCGAGGGGAAGGCCGACGTCGTATTCGGCTCTCGGTTCGTCGGCGAGACCCATCGGGTGCTCTACTTCTGGCACTCGGTCGGCAACAAGGGTTTGACCCTGCTGTCGAACATGTTCACGAATTTGAATCTCACGGACATGGAAGTCTGCTACAAGCTGTTCCGCCGCGAGATCATCCAGGGGATCACGCTCAAGAGCAACCGGTTCGGGTTCGAGCCCGAGGTGACCGCCAAGGTGGCCCGGTTCAAGCTCAAGGACGAGAACGGCCAGGAGCGCGCCTGCCGGATCTATGAGATCCCGGTTTCGTACCACGGGCGGACCTACCGAGAGGGCAAGAAGATCGGCGTCAAGGACGGTTTCCAGGCCCTCTACTGCATCATCCGGTATGCGTTCGGCGATTAACTCATGAAGCCTTTCCCCGGGACGATCGGCGGGTTCGCCCGCGCGGCGACGCTCTGGATGCTGACGCTCGGCTCGGTCGCGGCGGCGCGGCAGGACGTCGCTCCAGCCCCCGCGACGGAGGCCCCGAAGGCGGGGCGGGCCGGGGCGGACGGCAAGAACGCGAAGACGAAGACGAAGACGAAGACGAAGGGGAGGCGCGACCGGCCCGGCTATTACATGGGCCGGCCGATCGCCGACGTGATGTCGTGGCGGGGCGCCGAGTGGCTGTTCCGGGAGACCCGGATCGACGAGGAGCAGCCCGAGGCGATGCTCGACGCGCTTGAGATCGCCCCCGGTTCGACCGTCGCCGACGTCGGCGCCGGCGCCGGCTACCACAGCATCCGCCTGGCGCGCCGGGTCGGCCCGAAGGGGACGGTCCTGGCCGCCGACGTCCAGCCCGAGATGCTCCAGCTCCTCAGGGCGAACGCCCGGACCGCCGGGGTCGAGAACATCAAGCCGCTGCTGGCCACCCAGCGCGACACCAAGCTGCCCGACGGCAAGGTCGACCTGATCCTGATGGTCGACGTGTACCACGAGTGCTCCGACCCCGACGTCCTGCTGGCGGGGCTGCTCAAGGCGCTCAAACCGGGAGGCCGGCTGGTGCTGGTCGAGTTCCGAGGGGAGGACCCCGAGGTGCCGATCAAGCCCGAACACAAGATGACGCTCAAGCAGGTCCGCCTTGAGCTGGAACCGCAGGGCTTCCGGTTTCAGAAGTCGCTCGAATTCCTCCCCTGGCAGCACGTCATCGTCTTCGAGAAGCCGAAGCCGGATGAGAAGCCGGCGACGCCCGACACCGCCGCGCCCTGATCGAGCGTGGGCGGGGCTTCTCAGGCTGAGCGATCGCGACCGCCGCGGAGGGCGCCGGATCGGATGATGAAGTAGACGAGCTGGAGGACGCCGGTCAGGGTCCCGGCGACGTAGGTCATGGCGGCGGCGTTGAGGACCCTGCCGACGACGGCGTCTTCCTCGC
Source organism: uncultured Isosphaeraceae bacterium (assembly GCA_937907405.1). Lineage (GTDB taxonomy): Bacteria > Planctomycetota > Planctomycetia > Isosphaerales > Isosphaeraceae > Paludisphaera. The sequence goes on from CALCIC010000762.1 coordinate 2,404, forward strand.
TGGTGATCAGGCCGTCGGCCTGGAGTTGTTCACGGGCGCGTCGGCTGGCGTCGAACTCGACCGGCAGATTGACGACCTGGAACAGCACGGCCAGCGAGAACAGGGCGATCGCCACCCAGACGAGCTTCATCGACTGGAGCACGAGCCCGGCGGTCAGGAACAGGAACGAGGCGTTGGAGCCGAGCGTCGCCAGCGGGACGATCAGGTTGCGGACGACCAGCAGCGGATACCGGCTGGCGTCCTGGATGGCGTGCCCCGCCTCGTGGGCGGCGACCCCGAGCGCGGCGAGCGAGCGGTCCTGGTAGTTGCTCGTCGACAGCCGAAGCACCTTCTTGGAAGGGTCGTAATGGTCGGTGAGCTGACCGGGAATCGGCTCGATCGCCACGTTCGCCACCCCCCCCGACCGCATGATCGTCGCCGCGGCCTCGGCCCCGGAGACGCCCGACGACGCCTGGTATTTCGACCCCTCGCGGTAGGCCGAGGAGATCCGGGCCTGCGCCCAGCCCGCGAGGGCCAGGGCCGGCATGACCAACAGCAGGTACAGCGGGTCGGATCCGAAGAACATCGGTGCGGTTCCTTGCGGTCGTCGGGCGAGAAGGGAAGGGCGTCGCGGGCTCGCGGGTCAGGTCAAAGCACGCCGTGCTTCTTGAACCACTCCTGGAGCCGCTTCCAGCCGTCCTCGGCCTGGGGCTTGCGGTAGCTGGGGCGGTAATCGGCGAAGAACGCGTGGGGGGTGTCGGGGTAGACGTGGATCTCGGCCGTCTTGCCCGCCGCCTTGACGGCCGCGCGCATCTTCTCAAGCGACTCGACCGGGATGCCGTTGTCGGCGCCGCCGTACAGCCCGAGGATCGGCGCGCCCAGCTTGTCGACCAGGTCGATCGGGTTCTTGGGATGGAGTTCGTCCGGCTCGCCTACCACTCGGCCGTACCAGGCCACCCCCGCCTTGACCGCCGGGTTGTGCTCGGAGTACAGCCAGACGATCCGGCCCCCCCAGCAGAACCCGGTGATCCCCAGCCGGCTCGCGTCCCCCTTCGACTTCTTGGCGAAGTCGAGCGCGGCGTCGAGGTCGGACATGACCTGGGCGTCGGGGACCTTGGAGACGATCTTGCGGATGTCGCCGAAGTCCTTGAGGTTGGAGACGTCCCCCTGGCGCGCGTACAGCTCGGGCGCGATCGCCAGGCAGCCCAGCTTGGCGAACCGCCGGCAGACGTCCTTGATGTGCTCGTGGACGCCGAAGATCTCCTGCACGACCAGGACGATCGGGAACGGCCCCGCCCCCTCGGGCTGGGCCCGGTAAGCCGGGATCTCGCCGTCCTTGGTGGGGACCTTGACCTCGCCGGCGACCAGGCCGTCGGCGTCGGTCGCGATCGTCTGGCCGGAGACCGGCTGGACCGCCAGCGCGAATCCCGTCGCCAGGGTCGTGACCACGAAGCCCCGTCGCGAGAAGTCCGCGACGGTCGCCGTCGTCGTTTCCGTAACCGTCGCCGTTTCCGTCCGTTCGTCGTGCATTCGTCGTCTCCTTGTGATCGACCGAAATCCAACGAGAGCCGCCCGGGCCTTCCGCCGCGCGTCGCCGGCGACCTCGACCCCCAGCCATGATAACCGGGCGGTTTCAAGGAAGCGAACGGCCCGTTTCTCGCGCCTCGAAATGGATTCGGCGGGGCGCTAACGGAATCGGGTCGCAGTAAAAACCAGGGGCACCGCTCGCGCGAGGTTGCTGATTTGG
>CALCIC010000763.1 GCA_937907405.1 uncultured Isosphaeraceae bacterium
CGGGACGCCCGAGCCACGAAACCTCGAGCACGAGCAAGAGGAGTGGGACGCCCCCTCGCCGCCTGACCGTCCACCCAGTTATAAGACGCTCACCCGTCGCGGGGGCATGGACGCGACGCCGGCCCCACGATACAAATGGCTTGGCCGAGCCGCCGGACGATCCGCGCGGAAGGAATTCGGCCGCACCGTACAAGGACTTTCGCAATGCCCTCGATTCCCCTCCAACCGTTGGTCTTCGAGCCGATCCTGCGACGGCTGGTCTGGGGCGGCCGGCGGCTCGGGACCGTGATGGGCAAGCCGATCGGCGACGGCGACGATTACGCCGAAAGCTGGGAAGTCGCCGACTACCACGACTCGGTCAGCGTAATCCAGGACGGTCCGCTCGCCGGGACCACGCTCCGCGATCTGGTGCGCGCGCGCCCCCGGGAACTGTTCGGCCGCGGTCACGCCGGCCAGTCGCAGTTCCCGATCCTCATCAAGCTGATCGACGCCCGCGAGACGCTTTCGGTCCAGGTGCATCCCGACGACGCACTGGGCCGGACGTTGGCCGACGACCACGGCAAGACCGAGGCTTGGGTCGTGCTCGACGCCGAGCCCCACAGCCTGATCTACGCGGGCCTGAAGCCGGGCGTCGACCGCGAGCGACTCGAAGCGGCCGTCCGGTCGGGGGAGGTCGAGCCCTTGCTCCATCGGTTCAAGCCCAGGCCGGGCGACTGCCTGCTGATCGAGGCCGGAACCGTCCACGCGATCGGGGCGGGGGTGCTGCTGGCGGAAGTCCAGCAGACGTCCGACGCGACGTTCCGGATCTTCGACTGGAACCGCAAGGGCGCCGACGGCAAGCCTCGCGAGCTGCACGTCGACAAGGCGATGCAGGCGATCGACTTCGGCCGCGGCCCGGTCGACCCGATCGTCCCCCGGCCGCTGGTGCTCGAGGACGGCAACGTCCGCGAGGCCCTCGTCCAGTGCCCCTATTTCCAGCTCGAACGGTGGACCCTCAAGGAGCCCCAGGAGGTCGGCCGGGACGATCGGTTCACCGTGGTCATGGTCCTGTCGGGCGAGGTCCGCGTCGGCCTGGGCGAGGACGAGCCGTCGCTCGGGAAGGGCCGCACGCTGCTTTTGCCGGCGACGATCGGCCCCCAGGCGCTCACGCCGATCGGTGAAGCCGTCGTCCTGACCTGCCAGCAGCCGTAATTCGCGCGGACCACGTATTTATGGGAGGGCGAGGCTCCCGCCGAGCCGGTATTCACCGTCGCGCCCGGCTCGGCGGGAGCCTCGCCCTCCCGTAAGGTCGCAAGGAACACGAATGGCCGAGGAACCGAAGAATCGAAGGCGAACGGGACGGACGCCCTGGCTGAAGATCGCCCGCGCCGTGCCGCTTTCGTTCGACGCCCGCAAGGTCGTCCTGGGCGCCGTCGCCCTGATCTTGATCCAGGCGGGCTCGCTGGTCCTCGACCGGATTGCGCCGGGGGCCTTCTGGGGCGAGCCGAGCCTTCTCGACGTCGAAGAACGGCCCGGCGCCGCCGTCATCCCGGGCGCCCCGAGGTTCAACCTCGCGGTCGGACAGGTCGCCGAGCCCGTCCACGTGTTCACAGGCCCGCTCCTGCGTCTGCTGCCGTTCAACCGGGGGATCGCCGAGACGACGCGCGCGGCCCTGGAGTTGCTCTGGGCGGTCGTCGTGATGGGGATTTTCGGCGGGGCGATCAGCCGCGGCGCGGTCGCCGAGCTGGCCAGGGGGGACCGGACGACGCTGGGCAAGAGCCTGGGTTCGCCCGGCGGTCGGCCCGATCGTTGATCGCGACTCCGCTGTTTCCGATCGCCGCGGCGACGTTCTGCGTGCTGCTTTGCGCGTTGATCGGGCTGCTTTACTCCGTCCCGGTCGTCGGCGGGGCGCTGGCGGCGGTCTTGCTGTTCATCCCGCTGGGGCTCGGGTTCGTGGCGGCCCTGCTGCTGATCGAGCTTGTGGCGGCGCTGCCGCTCATCCATGCTTCGATCGCCGCGGACGCTGAAAGCTCGCTCGACGCGCTGACGCGGGCGTTCGGCTGCGTCAACCGCCGCCCGGTCCAGTTCGTCGCCTGTGTCGCGGCCGCCTGGCTGATGGGCGCCGCGGCCCTGGTCGTCGTCGACTTTCTCGCGCGGATGACACTTTACATGGCGGCCCGGGGGTTGGAGTTCACGGCCCCGTCGGCGATCGTCGCCGGGCTCCTCGGCCGCGGGGCGGAGGTCGCGCCGTTCTTGTGGGTGAAGGTCGTGAGGCTCCTGGTCCACGGCTGGATCTACGGCTATTACTGGTCGGCGGCGGCCGTGATCTATCTGGTGCTCCGCCAGGACGTGGACGGCGCGCCGTTGTCCGAGGTCAAGGACGACGGGGCCGCGATGCTATGACGACGGCTCGGCGACCAGGCGGTAGAGCGCGGCGAGGCGGTCGGCCTCGACGTCGAGGTTGAAACGGGCGTGCATCCGGTCGCGCGCCTCGGCGGCCATCGCTCGGGCGTGGTCGGGGTGGTCGAGGAGTTCGATGAACGCGTCCGCGAGCGCCGAGGGGTCGCCCGGCGCCGCGAGCAGGCCCGAACGTCCCGACTCGATCAGCCCGCGAAGACCCTGGACGTCGGCGGCCACGCTGGGGACGCCGTTGGCCAGGGCGAGCGTCAAGGTCCTTCCTGAACTGGGGACCAGCGAGGGTTGGCAGTACAGGTCGAGGACCGCCCAGAATCGCGGGCCGACGGCCGGAAAGTCGGCGACCGTCACCCGTTCCTGAATCCCCAACTCCTGGGCGTATCGGCGCAGCTCGATCGCGTCCCCCCCCTGGTTGGCGACCAGAAACTCGGCGTCGCGTCCCTGCGCCAGCACCAGCCGCGCGGCCTCAAGAAACGGGACGAACCCGGTCTCCTCGATCGGAGGCCCGGCGGCGCCGATCACCGGGACTTTCCATCGCTCGGCCCGAACCGGCGCGCTCTCGAACACGATCCCCGGCGGGATCACGATCACCTGATCGTCGGGAAACTGCAACTCGGCGACCAGGGCCGAGGCCAGCTCGGCGCTCGAGGCGACCAGGGTCCGCAGCCAACGCCGGCTGATCCGCAGGCGGCCGTCGAGCGCGGCGAAGTCGTCGATGGTCTGAATGTAGGGAATTCGCCAGGCCTCGGCCAACGCCAGAGCGACCGACGACATTTCCTCATGCACCGCATGAAGAACGCCCGGCGGCTTGAAGCCGGGGTCGCGGCGCAACCGATGGACGGCCAGAGACTTCAGCCATCCCCGGCTGAGCCAGGGGACTTCGAGGACTCGGGGGTCGTCCAGGGCGTTCCCGGCCGCCGAGCAAAGCACCCGGGCCCCGATTCCCCGCCCCTCGATCCGGTCGACGAGCGGGGTGAGCGGCCAGCCGTCGTCGTCGAGCCCCAGCCGCCCCGCCAGCAGAACCAGGTCCACGGGGCGATCGCCGATGTCTTCGTTCAGATCGGAAGAGCACACGTCTGAACTCCAGTCACCTTGTAATC
>CALCIC010000764.1 GCA_937907405.1 uncultured Isosphaeraceae bacterium
GCGCTGGCCCAGACGCCGTCGAGGGGCGGCGCCTGGTAGCCGTCTTCCTCGTCGGTCTGGACCGGATGGATTTCGGCGAACCAGGTCGAGTTGTAATGCGCGACGGCGCGGTCGGCCATCCCCCGGATCCGCTCGGGGTCGGTCCCCACCACGTCCAGGGGGACGATCTTGCCGGGGAAGGAGACCGTCTCGCCGTAGGTTCCGTGACACCGCGAGCAGGTCTTCTCGAACACGGCCCGCCCGCGCTCCGCTTTCGCGGCGTCGATCGCGAACGGGTATTTGGGCGCCTCGATGGTCATCAGGTACGCCTGGATGTCGCGGAACGTCGGCTCCAGCGCCTGGAACTCGGCCAGGCTCTTCTCGGCGAGCAGAAACTGCATGCTGGCCCGGCTCGACGCCGCCGGCGTGCGGCCGTCGTAGTACATCCTGGTCTTGTGCTTGAGCACCCACCACGGCGGCGCGTCCAGCTCGGGGAGGTTCGAGCCCATGGGCACGGGGAACGTCCGCCGCGACAGGTCGGGGTTGCGGAAGCTGAGCAACACCACGGCCATCATCCCGGCGTTGGTCGTCCCCCGGGCGGTCCCCAGGATGAACGGGATGAGGGGCATCCGGCGGCCGTCGGCCCGGAACATGTCGAGGAAGAAGGTCTCGTAGTCGATCTGCGTATTCGGCATTCCCACGTAGCTCTTGCCGCCGATCGAGCCGCCGTGGCAGACCATGCAGTCGACCTGGACGCCCCTGGTCACGCCGTCGCGTTTGACGCCCCGCCGCAGGCCCATCGGCAGGCCGTCGTTGGGGTAAGGCGCGGGGTGAAAGCCGTAGCGGCGGCCGAACGCCTTCGCGTAGCCCTCCGGGTCTTTTTCGGGATCGGGGCCGGGCTCGTCCCAGTACTTCGAGGCGCCTCGATACGCGGCGTCGGACCACTCGGAATACAGATACCCATGCTCGGTGAGCGCCTTTCGACCGCGCTCCACGGCCTCGTGGTCGGGCTTCGCCGGCGCTGCATCGCCGGCCGAGGCCGTGGGGCAGGCTCCCCAGAAAGCGGCGCCGATCGAGATCAGAACAACCCGGAAGCCTTGCCGATCGACTCTCCTTCGCATGGTGACGTCGCGCCTCCCTCGGCATCGCGGTGTACGTTGCTCTTCCTTTGATCTTATAGGCGGACGAGGCCATTCGGAAACAGTCGCATCGGAATTATGTACAGATTGTACGCCGGTCCATCGACATGATTTATGAGCACGGCTAGAATAACGCGATCGAGACGCTGTTTGCGGTCGCGCCCCATCCGGGCGCGTGGATTGAAACTGGAAGGTGCGCGGATTTTGGTCGATTCGCGAGTCGGGAGTTCCTCGGGCGGGGACGGCCCGGCCGCGCCGTGTCGGGGAGAAACACGCATGGGACCCGCCGAGATCGTCGCCAGTCTGAAGGAACTTTGCGCCGAGGGAGGACCTCGGCTCAGCACCGAACAGATCGTCTCGTGGATCGATCGGATCGACGGATTCGGGACCGACGCCGAGTTGATCCAGTACGCCAAGAAGATGAAGGCCCGCCAGTACGCGCGGATGCTCGAATACGACGACGTCGAGTCGGGCCTCAAAATCAAGCGGCTCTGGAGCTTTCGGGACCATTCCCGGCATCGTCGATACTACGTCGACATCCTTGAGATGCCCGACGCCGATCGCGAGCGGCTGGTCCGCGAGTACGCGCGGTTCATCAAGCAACTTCGATCCGTTCGCAAGGCGATGGCCGACTACCTCGCCGGTCAGGCGTTCTTCGATTTCTACCCCGACGACGAGGTCGAGGCCGACGAACCAGCCGCGTCCGAGGCCTGACGTCGGGTTCGTGCTCGTCCTCGGCGACGCGGCCCGCGATCGGGCTTGGCCGGCGCCCGAACCTTCGGGCCGACCGGCGCGTCTCCACCGCGGGCGAAGCCCTGGATCGATTGCTCCCTTGACCGGACGGGGGGTCGGCTTCGAAGATAGGTGGTTGACCTCCTCCGATTCGCCGGGCCGCAACCGGATCGTCCTCGACTCGAAGATGTAAGGATCGCGCGCTGATGTCCAACCCTGCTTCGACCGGCACTCCCAACGCGTCGCCGAGCGACGTCATTCCCTTCAACGCGACTCGTCAGGGGCCCGACGACCTGGGCCGGTTCGGCGCGTTCGGCGGCCGGTTCGTCCCCGAGACGCTGATGGACGCGCTCAATCAGCTCACCGCCGCCTACGAGGAGTCCAAAACCGACCCGGCGTTCCAGTCCGAGCTGCATTACTACTGGAAGGACTACGTCGGCCGCCCCTCGCCGCTGTATCGGGCCGATCGGCTGTCGAGCTTCGCGGGGGGGGCCGACGTCTACCTGAAGCGCGAGGACCTGAACCACACCGGCGCGCACAAGATCAACAACGCGATCGGCCAGGTCATGCTGGCCCGGCGGATGGGCAAGACCCGGGTGATCGCCGAGACCGGCGCGGGGCAGCACGGCGTGGCCACCGCGACCGCCTGCGCCCTCTTCGGCCTGACCTGCACGGTCTACATGGGAGAGGAGGACATCCGGCGGCAGAAGCTCAACGTCTTCAACATGCGGACGATGGGGGCGACCGTCGTGCCCGTGGCCAGCGGCTCGCGGACCCTTCGCGACGCCACCAACGAGGCGATGCGCGACTGGATGGGGTCGTCCAGGGAGACGCACTACACGATCGGCAGCGTCGTCGGCCCCCACCCGTTCCCGATGATCGTCCGCGACTTCCAGTCGGTGATCGGCCGCGAGGCCCGGGAGCAGATCCTGGAGAAGATCGACCGCCTGCCCGACGCCGTCGTCGCCTGCGTGGGGGGGGGCTCGAACGCCGCGGGGATCTTTTATCCGTTCATCGAGGACGTCGAGGTCGAGCTGATCGGCGCCGAGGCCGGCGGACGCGGAATCAAGACCGGCGAGCACGCCGCCAGCCTGACCCAGGGGCGTCCCGGCGTGCTCCACGGCAGCTTCAGCTACGTGTTGCAGGACGACGACGGCCAGACCCAGGACGTGCACTCGATCTCCGCCGGGCTCGACTACCCCGGCGTCGGCCCGGAGCACAGCTACTGGAAGGACCAGGGCCGCGTCCGGTACGAGAGCGTCACCGACGCCGAGGCCCTCGCCGCCTATGAGGAGACCGCCCGCCGCGAGGGCGTTCTGCCCGCCCTCGAATCGAGCCACGCGCTGGCGCAGGCGTTCAAGGAGGCCAGGCGGCTCGGCCCCGGCAAGGTCCTGATCGCCTGCCTCTCGGGGCGAGGCGACAAGGACGCCTACGAGGTCGCCCGCCTTCGCGGCGAGCCCATGGGCTGACCCTCGACCCTTCATCGTCCTCGGACGCCGCGGGCCCCCCGCGACGCCCAGGGATCTTACGGCATTCGCATGCCTCTCTCGGCTTCTCAGAGCTATTCCCCCATGAACCGCATCGACGCTCTTTTCACCCGCCTCAAGGCCGAGGGCCGACGAGCCCTGATGCCGTTCCTCACCGCCGGCGACCCCGACCTGGCCACCACGGCGGTCCTGATCAACGAGCTGGTCGGCCGAGGGGCGGACATGATCGAGGTCGGCGTCCCCTACTCCGACCCGATCGCCGACGGCCCGGTCATCGCCGCCAGCTATCACCGGGCGCTCCAGCAGGGGATCAAAATCGCCCACGTCTTCCAGACCCTGCGCACGCTCCGGGCCGAGGGCTCCGAGGCCGTCCGCGCGACCCCATTAGTATCGATGGTTTCTTATTCGATCATCCATCGAGTGGGCGTCGAGCGATACCTCAACGACGCCGCCACGGCGGGGCTCGACGGCCTGATCGTCCCCGACCTCCCCGTCGAGGAATCGGAGGCGCTCCAGAAGAAGGCGACCCAGCGCGGGCTCAAGCTGATCCAGCTCATCACCCCGACCACCCCCCGCGACCGCGCCGTCGAGATCGCCCGGCTCACCACCGGGTTCATCTACTACGTCTCGGTCGCCGGCATCACCGGCGTCCGCAAGGAGCTGCCTCCCGAACTCAAGGACAACGTGGCCTGGCTGCGCACCCAGACCGATCTGCCGATCTGCATCGGCTTCGGGATCGGCTCGCCCGACCAGATCCGCCAGCTCGCCCCGGTCGCCGACGGCCTGATCGTCGGCAGCGCCCTGGTCCGCCGCCTGGGCGACGCCGTCAACCGTTCGCGCGCCGAGATCGTCAAGGAGATCGGCGACTTCGTCGGCGAGCTGGCCGACGCCCTCAAGCCCGAACCAGGGGCGTAGCACGCGCGGAGGCCCCTCTGGGCTCAGGCCCGGGATCGACGAGCACCCGCTGAACGTCACCCAATCAACCCCCCATGCCCGAAAATTGGTCTGTCGCCGGAAGCCGATCGACGGTATGACGAGGGCCGCGTCGCGTTCCGGGCCTGGAGGTCGACGTTCGACCTCCTCGTTCGGCCGGCTCCAAACCGACGACATTTCCCAACGACAGAATCGTTCTCGGCTGACTCTTCATCATCGCCGTCGCCAGCATGCCGGACCGCCTCGCATTCCGGAGATCGGTAGATGAAGAAGCAGGACCGCGCGCGTCGCGCTCGCTCGTTCGGACGGCTCGAACACCTGGAGACCCGGACCCTGATGACCATCGCGGCCGCGGCGATGCCGGACCTGAACGTCGCCGCCGGCGCCGCCGCGACGGTGAGTCTGGGCTCCTATTTCAACGAGCCGAACGCCGCTCCCAATTTCGCGATCTTCGACACGTCGCTGGGCACGATCCCGGTCCTTCTGACCCCGTCGACCACGCCGAAGACCGTGGCGAATTTCCAGAATTACATCAACAAGGGCGCCTATACGAATTCGGTCGTGCATCGTTCGGTCCCCGGCTTCATCTGGCAGGCGGGGGGCTTCCAGCTCTCCTCGAAACCGGACGTCGTCCCCACCGCGACCGACGCCCCGGTCCAGAACGAGTTCGGCGCGTCGAACGTCCGCGGCACCATCGCGATGGCCAAGCTCGGCAACAACCCCAACAGCGCGACCAGCCAGTTCTTCTTCAACGAGTCGAACAGCAACGCCTCCAACCTCGACAACCAGAACGGCGGCTTCACCGTCTTCGGGCACGTGGTGGGCGCCTCGGGGATGGCGGTGATGGACGCGATCGCGGCGGTGCCGGCGCCCTCGCCCGGCCCCATGGCGTCCCCCCTGGATTCGGCGCCGCTGCAGAACTATCAAACCGGCACGGCCGTCCAGGCGTCCAATCTCGTCCTGATCAAGAGCGTGACCACGGCGGACCACGCGTACTCCGTCCAGAGCGACGCCCCCGGCGTGGCCTCGGCCGCCATCCAGGGGAGCATCCTGATCGTCTCCCCGATCGCCGCGGGGACGGCCCAGATCACCGTCACGGGTTACGTCTCGGACGGCACCGCCGCCACCGAGACCTTCAGAGTCAATGTAAGCCAGGGAACGCCCCCGGTCGGGACCCCATCGGCGACGAATCCCCCCGCGACGAATCCCCCCGCGACGAATCCACCGGTCGGGACTCCCCCCGTGGCCGTGCTGCCTGCGACGACTTACCAGCCTCTCTCGGACCTGACGCCGGCCGTCAGGGGAGCCCTGCCCGCTTCGGTCGCCGCCGGTCAGAGGGGCGGGATCAAGCAGACCTTGACCCTGACCGCCTCCTCGGATTCCGTCGCGCGAAGGGTGGGCGCGTCGCTGCTCCTCTCGCCGACGACGACCGGATCGCCGGGCGACTTCACGATCGCGAGCGCCTCGGCGAACGTCAGGCTGAAGCCGGGCAGGCAAGCCAGGCTGAACCTCTCCGCGAGGCGAATCGACGCGAACATACCGATCGGAACATATCACGTCCTCGTCTCCGTGACCAACCCCGACGGGTCGAGTTCGACCATCGACACGGGCAAGATGCTGACCGTCCAGCCGCCTCGGGCGAGACCCGCCAGGAGATGACCGCCCCGCCCCGACCGCCCGAAGCGAGCCGTCGCTTCGGGCGGTCGGGCTACGAACCGGCTAGCTCGCCGAGCCGAATTCTGGCCCTCGCCAGGCTGCTTGAACGTTCGGCCGCGCGGTCGATCCGCCAGACGTCTCTGACCCACGGACACAGCAGGGCGTTGTAGCCGAGCCCCTGCGAGGCCACGGCGCCCTTCTTGACGATCAAGGCGTCTCGCACGTCGCGTGGTGCCTTCTGGGCCAAAGCCAGGAGCCTCGCCTTGGGATCGGGCAGGTCGTCGGGGGTCTTGGGCAAGACCCCGGCCTTCACCCGCAGCAACGTCCTCATCGCTTCGTGGTCCGCCAGCAGCCACGATTCCACCTCTCGAACGGCGACGCGGAATATCAGCCTTTCCGC
>CALCIC010000765.1 GCA_937907405.1 uncultured Isosphaeraceae bacterium
CACGAAACCTCGAGCACGAGCAAGAGGAGTGGGACGCCCCTCCTCGCCGCCTGACCGTCCACCCACTTATAAGACGCTTACCCGGCGAGAGCGCCACGGGATGATCGGTAATTGGGGATGGAGGCCGAAGGAACGATGAAAGTGGTCGACCAGGAACGACGCTCCTTGCCGGTGGATCCGCCGTGGACCTCCCCCTCCAGATGGGACGACGGACCCGACCTGGACGACTGGCGCGGCGCGCTGCGGCGCGACATGAGCGGAGCGATGGACGACCCGCGATGGCCTCGGGCGATGATCGGCGTCGGAACGGTCCATCTGGCCGCCTTCATCGTCTGCCAGGTCCTTTCGGAGCCGGTCTCGCGGCGGGATCTGCGCTTCCTGGTGATCTGGTTCGTCGAGCTGGTCGGCGTCTACGCGGCGATGCGGCTGCTGGCGGGCCGGCACTGGATTCGGCGGTCGGCGGCGGTGAACCTGGCGGCCAAGCTCTGGACGACGTTCCTGCTCCTCTCGTTCAACGTCGTGACGCTGAACTCGTTGATCGGCATCGAGCAACCCTGGTTCAAGCCGGTCTGGGCGACGTTGAGCACCTTCCTGTTCGCCTCGCTCGCCTGGCTGTTCACCCCGTTGTTCTTCATCCCCGCCGTGCAGATGTGGGCCACCGGCATGCTGATGGCTCAGTTCCCCGATTACGCCTATCTGACTTACGGCGTCTCCTGGTGGATCGCCCTGGCCGGCGTCGCCCTGACCATCAGGCGGAACCACTCCGGGGCGGGTTGACTCACGGGACGAAGCAAGCCGCGAACCGAACGGATTCTCCGAATCCCAGCCCGACCAGCTCTCCACGTCGAACGGTGCAATCCGCTTCGGCCCCGACGATCAGGGCAGGTTTTCCTTCACGTTCTGAACGGCCGTCGGGACGTCCGTGCAATGGACGTCGAGCCCCAGGCCCAGCGCCAGGTAGTAATCCTCGACCGTGTGGCCGGGCCAGGCGTTGACCAGCAGCCCTTGCTTGTGGGCCTCCTCGACGGCGGTCCGCGACGTTCCCTTCAACTGGCAGGCGATCCGATCCGCGCCGACCGCCTTGGCCTTCTTGATGAACTCGGCGGAGCAAGGCTTGCCGGCGATGAGGGACGTGGGCGCCTTGGGGTCGAGGGCGTCGACGGCCTTCAGCGGTCGTTCGTCGAAGGACGAGTAGACGTACGTCGAGGATTCCGGCTTGCGGGCCTGGGCCGTCGTGAACAGCTTCCGACAGTATTCCTCGATCCGACCGTCGGGATAGGCCGTCGCGTTGCTCGTCTTCATCTCGAGCTCGATGTAGCAACCCGGCTTGTCCGCGAAGTAGTCGAGAAACTCGTCCAGGAACAGGAGCTTGTGCCCCTTCTTGCTGGTCACCGGCTTCAGTTCGGCGGCCGTCATGTTCTCCACGACGCCCTTGGCGTTGTACGTCCGCTCGAGATTCTCATCGTGGAGGATGACGAGCGCGCCGTCCCTGGTCATGCGGACGTCCGTCTCGAAGCCGCGAACCCCCTTCTCGTAGGCGCCGCGGAACGCTTCCATCGTATTCTCTTCGAACTCGTAACTCCCGCCGCGATGGGCGAGAATGATCGGCCCCGGCTTCTGGGCGATCACCCACGATGCGTGGGAGAAGGCGAAGCAGGCGGCCGCGAAGAGAATGCTGGACCGACGGATCATGTCTGAAACTCCAGAAACCAGGGCGATTCACGACCAGGACGGATTGTATGACGACCACGCCGGCGACGACGAGGGAACTCGGCGGAGGGGGAACACGGATCTACTCGACGACCGCGATCGGCCGGCCCGCCCGCGTCTTGGGGAGAGGGAGGAACCGACCGACCGAGTAACGGCCTGGACCGGCGAGGAGCGTCGGGAGGAGAAGGCCGATGAGCGCCAGGTTGTACTCGAACCCGCCGCCGCTCTGGAAGAAGCCGTTCTTGCCGTGCACCATCCCGATCGCCCCGAGCATGATGACGAGGAGCGAGGCGGCGGAAAACCGGCACAGAAACCCGACGACCAGGCCCAGGCCGCCGAAGAACTCGCCAATCGTCACGGGATAGCCCATCACGCCCATCATTTCCACCGTCTTCTCAAGCCCCGGGCCGCCGAACGCCCCGAACAACTTCTGCGCCCCGTGGGCGGCGAAGATGACGCCGGCCACCACGCGCACCACGAGCAAGGATACGTCCACGGCCGTACGGTCACGCGACGTCTCAGTTGCGCCATCCACGATTTCCGTTCTCCTTCCGATCAATTTTGCGTCGAGAGCGATCGGCCGACCCGGCCAATGCCCCGGAAAGGGCGATCAGGCCGCTTCGTGGGCCTCTGCGGGGAATTGCGCGCGAGCGCCCCGCTTGCGGGCCAGTCCCACGAAACCGTGGGGTCGTCCCCACGCCCTTCATTCTATACGCCGTCCGCGGACGGCTTCAACGTCGCGGCCATCAGCCCGGCGATCGCCTGAGAGTCCTCGTCGGGCCGGGATTCCAGGGCCCGGACGACCTTGCGGCGACGCTCCTCGGGGTGGTTCTGGTTGAGCTTCGCCTTGCCCTCCAGGCGGGTGATCTCGATGCGGAAGCCTACGATGGCCTTGAGCATGCCGTCGAGATCTGGATCGGCGACGTCGTACGACCACGGTTCGGGCATTCCCCGCTCATAGACGGAGACCATTCGGGTCAGGATGTCGTGCAGGCTCCCTGAGTCTTCGACGAGCTGCAAAGCCCCGTAGGCGTGAACCGCGACGTAGTTCCATGTCGGCACGGTGCCCGGAGTCTCATACCAGGACGGCGAGATGTAGGCGTGCGGGCCGGCGAAGATGACCAGGGCCTCGCCTTCGGCGGTCTTCCATTGCGGATTCGCCCTCGCGACGTGCCCGAGAAGCGTCCCGCGCGGCCCCGCGTCGGCGTCGAGGAGGATCGGCAGGTGGGTCGCGGTCATGCCCCCTCCACCCTGCGTGACGAGCGTCGCGAAGCTGTGCCGCCGCATGAAGCCGTGGACCTCGGCGGCGTCGGCGATCTTGAACGAGGCTGGGACGTACATGCTTCAAAACCCCACCACTTCGCGTCGTCGGTTCGAGGCTGTCCGGAAACTCCCTGGAACGGTTTAAGCGGGGCGCCGCACATCCTTACAGACAGGACCGAGTGAATCGATCGAGCCGGAATTCCCGGACGGCAGTTCAGTTCCGGGCCGACAGCGATTCGCGGTGGGTCGACGAACCGTTGAGGTTGATCGGGCCGTCGGTCTTGCCCCGCGAGGGGGACCACGACGGCAGCTCGCAGAGGCCGCCGCCGAAGAACGTGTGATGCCAAAGTTGGGTCGCGGCCACGCAGGTGAGGCTCAGGTCCATGATGATCCGCCGGGGGGTGAACCGGCTCTTGCCGGCGAGCGCCTGGCGTTCGCGGATGACGCCCTCGGCGTTGAAGTAGCCGGTCTTCTCCAGCGATTCGCGGCTGAGGAGCTGGTCGACCCACGCGGGCCGGCCGTCGTCGAAGAACGCCTCGGAGCGGCTGGCCCGGAACATCGTCTTGGGACGGTTGGCGATCTTCTTCGGCAGCGTCCGCGCGGCGACCTGCCGCAAGATCCACTTGTCGGTGAGCCCCTTCAGCTTGTACTCGGGGGCGATCGACGCGCAGAACGCGACCACGTCCTCGTCGAGCAGCGGATACCGCCCCTCGACCGACGAGTTCATCGCGACTCGGTCCCCCTTGCCGTGGAGCAAAAGCCCCGCGAGCATCACCTTGTAGCCGACGTACAGCGACTGGTTGAGCGGGGCCCATTTGGTGAATCGATCATGGTCGAGCCCCAGGTCTTCATAGACCGAGTACGGGCCGAGGTGGTTCCACATATCGCCCGAGTAGATGTGCGTCCGCGCCTGCGCCATCAGGTCGTACACGTCTTGCTGGGCCGAGCGGAAACCCTGCGTCGCGTACCGCGGCGGCAGGTGGGCGGGGTCGCCGCGAAGCGAGCCGACGACCACGTTGCGGATCGCCGAGGGGATGCCGTTTCCAAAGACCTTGATGAGCCCCTGGCGGATCTGCTGGGTCTTGAACCACGGGTATCCGGCGAGCGCCTCGTCGGCGCCTTCCCCCGTCAGCGCCACCTTGAAGCCCTGCTGATGCACGGCCTTGGCCAGTTGCATCAGGCAGGCGGCCGACGAGTCCATCACCGGCCCCTCGGCCGCGCGGATCAGCTCGGGGTACGCGTTGATGATGTCGGAGCGGCCCATCGTCACCATCGTCAGCTTCGATCCCAGCGCCCCGGCCGATTCGGCGGCCTGAGAGCGCTCGTCGGGGCCCGCCCTGTCGAGGCCGATCGTGAACGACGGCACCGCATAGCCCCGCTCGCGCGAGCTGAGGCCCAGCACGCCCGTCGAGTCGAGGCCGCCGCTGATGTAGCTGACCACCGGCACGTCCCCCCGGAGCCGACGCTCGACCGCCTGCCGCATCAGGTGCTCAAGCTCGTCGATGAGCGGCGTCGGATCGGCCAGCCGGCGCTCGTCGCCGGCGTCGGGGAAATCGAGGTCCCAGTACCGCTTCATCTCGATCCGGCCGTCGCGGGCGACCAGGAAATGCCCCGGCGGCAGGATCTTGACCCCCTCGAAGAACGTCCGCGACGTGCTGGCGCAAAACGTGTTGAAGAAGACGTCGATCCCCTTGCGGTCGGGCCGGGCGTCGATCATCCCCGAGGCCAGGATCGCCTTGATCTCCGACCCCCAGATCAGCCAGCCGTCGACCTCCGCGTAATACAGCGGGCAGATCCCCACCCGGTCGCGCCCCAGGATCAGCTTCCGCTCCTTGCGGTCCCAGAGCGACACGGCGTACTGGCCGCGCGCCTTGTCGAACATCCCCAGCCCCAGGTCCTCGTAAAGATGGACCCAAAGCTCGGTGTCGCAGCGCGTCGAGAGCGTGTGACCGCGCGCCAGAAGCTCTTGCTGGAACTCGGGATACTCGAAGACCTCGCCGTTCTGAGCGACCCAGACCGTGCCGTCCTCGTTGCAGAGCGGCTGCCGCCCCCCCGCGAGGTCGACGATCGCCAGCCGGCGCGCGCCCAGCGCGACCCCCGGCTCGATGTGGACCTGCTCGTCCTCCGGCCCTCGATGCGCGATGGCGCTGGTCATCGCCAGGAGTCGAGCCTTCGAGAACTCGCGCCGGCCCTGTAAGTCGAAAGCCCCTGCGATGCCGCACATGGTTGCAAGATCCCCCAGCCTCGGTGCCGTCGCTCCCTTCCAACGCGAACGACCGGGCGCGTCAGGGTTTGCCCCGCCCGCCCGGTTTTCAAGTATAGCATGGGCAGGAAGCCGTGCGGCCGGATTCGGCGAGGAGGGCCTTTCACGGCCGGATGAGGGTCATGGGATTTCGAGGTCGATCGCGCCCGAATCCGACGAATCAGAATCCGTGACGCCTCCGACGACCCTCATCCGCCCTTCGGGCACCTTCTCCCGGGGGGAGAAGGACGTTTGCGACGGCCTGATTCGATCGTCGCGCGCGGCCCTGACGGAAGTCGCTACGATCGCTTCTGATGCGCGCCGTCGGCCGCGACCGTCGCTCGTACTTCGAGGTGCTTCGAGCCCGTCTCGACCGCGCCGCCCGGATACCACAACGATGCCGGCTCTTTCCTCACCCGCGAGAGCCTGGTGATCGGGGTGTACCATTGCCGTTCCACCACCAGGGTTTCGACCCGGTCGTACTTCGGCTCGCCGAGGATGCCCGAAACGGGGCCCTCCGGGATGACCTCCTCCGGGCCGAAACGCGCCTGCAAGTCCTGGCTCGCCTGCGTCTTCGCATGAATCGCCAGGGATCGACTGACCGCCCGGGAGTAGTAAGGGATCGACGTGTAATCCCCCTGCACCAGCGACAGGAAGTTGACGAAGAGAATGAGCGCGGCGACCGTCATCGACCAGCGAAACACGTCGAAGGCCCGATCCGACCGGCAGGTCACGCCGACGACCAGAACGGCGATCATCGGCAGGGCCCACTCGACGACGGGCGCCCCCCTGGCGGAGAGGAGCAACCCGCTTATGACTCCGAGCACAAGGAACGGCGACGTCGCGGCCAGCACCGCCCCCATCGATCGCGTGGTGCGTCCTCGATACCGAACGGCGCAACCGACCGTGGCGACGACCACGGCCGCGAGCAGGAAGAGATGGAGATCGACTTGCATCATCAGAACCCCCCTTGCCTTGCCGAGTTGTAGCTCTACTGTAACGCTTCTCCAGGACGTTCGACGCGACCTCTCGCCCGCCGTCGCATGACGACCGAATACCAGCCCGACGCGCCAGAGGAAATTTCATTTATGCCGTAAGTCGTTTGTTTC
>CALCIC010000766.1 GCA_937907405.1 uncultured Isosphaeraceae bacterium
ATGCTCTCCAACGACCGCGGCTTGACGATCTCGAACTGCCCTTTCTCATGATCGTAGCCGCCGATGAGGAACGGCGATTCCGCCGGGCGCGGGGCCTGGAAGGCGTCGTCCGGGATGACGAGGTCGACGGCCGGCGCGGCCGGCGGCGCCGAGTTCGTCGGCGGCGCCGGATGATCCGGCAAAGGAGCGGCCTGCGGGACCGCTTCATCGGCGCCCGTGGTCACGCCGTCGATCCGGCGTTCGAGTTCGTCGTATCTGCGGTGTACGTCCTGAAGCTGTTGCGTAAGACCCTGGTTCTGCACGTCCAACCGACGATTCTGCTCGGCCAACCGGCGATTCTGCTCCATGACGGCGGCGCTGAGCCCTTCCAGACGTCGTAGTCGAGCCTCAAGCTCCGCAGCCCCCAGACCGGTCACGGACGTCGGGGCGGCGGCGGCTTCGGGCGTCCCCGGATCAGGCCGCGACGGCTCGTCGGCGACCGCCCGGGACGCAGTCAAGACCAGGAGGATCAGCGCGACCACGCGCGAACACGCCGCCGGAAGCGATCGGGGCCGCCGGCCGCTCGCCTCCCAACGTGTTCGGGTCGTATTGGGCATGGCTTCCCGGCAAACTGGAAAGAGGCGCCGACGGGGCGCTCAAGCCCGTCCCGCCTCTTCCGATTATCGGACTTGCAGGAGCTGGTTCGTGAGAGAATCCAGCGGATGAGAACCGGGTCGAACGCGGCCCCTGAACCACGGAGATCGGGCGAGTGGAAGCCACGAGCGAGCGACGGCGGCTCGTCTGATCGCGGCGGTTACTTCGCCGTCCGGGATCGCTTCGCCAGGTCGTCGATCTCGGAAAGCTTGAATCGCACGCTGACGATGTACGGCTTCTCGCCCTCGGTCCAGTGGCCGTAGGTGGTGGTGACGAACGTGCCGTCGGGCAGGATTTCGACGCCCGGATAGGCGCAGTCGACCGCCTTGGTGTTGTCCATCAGCCGGACCCGGGATTGTCCTTCGCGCCCCTTCTGGACGTCGTCGTACGTGCCGACCCAGCCGACCCAATCGCCGTGCGTCGGGCTCTCCAGCGTCATGTCGCGGAACGAGATGAACAGCCGGCCGTCGGGGGCGTACTTGCCGACGTGGCGGTCGCCGGTCAGCGCGCCCGGAAGTTGCCGGGGCCTGGTCCAGGTCTCCCCCTCGTCGTCGGAGAAGATGACGAACGCGTTCATCTTGCGACGGTTCTCGCGGAGCAGCACGGCGATTTGCGATCCGTCGGGCGAGCGGACCAGGCCCGGCTCGCAAAGATCCGCCGACGGGTGTTCGGCGATCACCTCGGGCTTCCCCCAGGTCAGGCCGCCGTCCTTCGAGATCGTCTTGTAGACCAGAAACCTCGTCGCCTTGCCCTCGCCGTGGAAGTACCGCCCGTCGTCGTGGAACAGCGCCATGTAATCGCCGTTCTTGAGCCGCTCCACGCTCCCCATGGCCACGATGCCGCCGAAGTCGCCGATCGGCTTCAAGGGGGTCCAGTTCACGCCGTCGTCCTCGGAGACCGACATTCGGATCGGATACAGGCCGGAGAACAGGATCAACCGCTTCACCCCGGCCCGATCGACGACGCGGTGGATGGTGGGGGTCTCCTGCGAGGTCGTCCAGTTCTCGGGCGTGGGCAGGCGGTCCGACCAGGTTCGTCCCCCGTCAGTGCTGCGCTTCATGACGATCGCCCCCTTGCCGTGCCCTTTGGGATAGACGGCGATCATCGTCTTGCCGTCTTCGAGCAGCACCGTGGTCGGATGACCGAGATACTGCCCCGGCTCGCGGTCGACGACCACCTGGCGGTCGGTCTGGGAGGACAGATCGATCAGTGGAATCGTGTACCCCCGCCGCACGGTCTCGGGATCGTCGGCCGTCGCCTGGCGCGCGGACGCGAGGAAGAACCCGAAGCCACAGGCGGCGACGACTGCGGCCGCGACGATGCGAGGGAACGAGACGCGTTGGGACATCGCGACGATCTCCTGAAAGTTCGATCAAGGGAAGCGTGAATCGACCGACGGCGACGGTTCAGAACGGCACCTCGCCTGAATCCGCGGGCTTCACCGTCAGGTTGCGGATCTCGTTCTCAAGGTCTTCCGCCTGATCCTCGGCCTGTTCGAGAGGCAGCCCCGCGGCCATGCCCGGTCGTTCGTGGCCGATCGACGTCAGCCATGAGTCCTTGAGAACCCGCTGCTTGCGCTGGACCAGCTTGAGAACGTCGAGACCGTGAGGCAGCTTGCCCAGCGCCTCCTCGCCGCTCTGCTGGTCCTCGCCGAGGTCGGCGGCCGGAACGCCGTTGTGCAGCAGGATCGCGCGGGCGATCAGCCAGTGGCCGGTCGAGTTGATGTGCACCCCGTCGGCGGCGAGCCGATAGTCGGGGTCGCGGAGCCGCTCGCGGACGAGATGGCGCTCGATCGGCCCGTGGACGTCGACGACGTCCCAGCC
>CALCIC010000767.1 GCA_937907405.1 uncultured Isosphaeraceae bacterium
GGGAGACTGGGCGAAGCGCGGCTGGAGCAGGAGTTCCTCCATCAGTGCCAGCCGAGCCTCGATCGAGGACATAGACAGCCCGACGTGGCGGTTGTCTTGAATGTCCCCGGGGGCGATGGGCGCGGGAACACCTCCTTGCAGCTTGACCGTGACGACCGCCAGCAGGTAGTAGCTGTGTCCGGTCATGAAGTCCGTATCGGCCGCCTGGGGCGCCGTGTTCCCCACGCGGGTGCGCACGCACCATTCGCGCTTCATGCGCGCGCAGCTTTCGGTGCCGATGCCGGGCAAGACGAGAGTGGGGTCGTCCTGCATGGTGACCAGATGCTCCCACACGTCGAGGTAAACGGCGGCGGGGCCCGCCGAGGTTGGCAGCGCGCTGATTTTGGGTACGCCCGGGCCGGCGCTCGAGAACAAGGGTTGCGCCTTGTAGTTGACGTCCTGGAGAGTCATCACGTCGAGCCCGTCCACGATCGCCCGGCCGGCGAACCGAAGCGCCTGGTCGTAGTTGGCCGTCCCCAGGGGAGCCCCGCCCACGCCCCCGCGAATGATGAAGTCGTCGGCGGAGGCCGGGTTGGCCGCGTCGATCTTGAAGGCGTCGCCGTCGTCGGGGATTCCGTCGCCGACAAACCACTTCAGGTACGCCCGCATCTCGAATTTGCGAATGTCGTCAAGCTCATTCCAGTCGGCGTCGACGATCGGCACCCCTTGCTGAAGCCTTACGTTGCAGCGCGTTTTGAGGGGATCGAACGTGCTGTTGGTGATCACCGCCATCGTATTCTCCCTTGGTTGTTCGCCTGGGCCAGGGCTCTCAAAGCGGCGGGCTGCTCTAGAAAACCAGCCAGATCGTCCGAGTGAGCGTGCTGGCCGGATCTTTCACAATGACGGGATGAACCACATAGTTGATGAGTGCTTCGTTTCCCTTGAGCTTGCCCACCAGGCCGAACTCGCGGAGGTTGGCGGCGGCGTGGCCGGCGTCCGGCCAGGGGGGGGCGTTCGGGCCGAGCGTCGCCTTGATCTGGATCTTGTTGGTCGGCGTGGCGGTCACGGTCGCTCCGTCCAGAAAATCAATCTGCAACGACGCCGGAGCGACCAGGAAAGGGTTGGGGTCGACGAGCGCCGCCGTGGTTGGCGAGGGGGCGGCGGGGGGCGTCTGGTCCCAGCTTGCGTTCCCCTGGCCGACGCGCAGCCCCTGGATGCCGTCGCTGGCGGTCCCCCCCAGCAGGAAGCCCGCGAGCAGACGCTTGCAGTCGACGACGATCGTGTTCCGCTTCCATCCGGGGTCCCAAACGACGTTGCCATCGCCGGCGATCATCACGTCGCGATACATGCCGTGAAGCACCGTCCTTCCTTCGTCCGGCCTGAAGCTCAAAGGGTTAACCATGTCTCGCTCCGGTTCACGATTCACTGCAAGGGAGGAAAGAAAGTTCGTCGAGAGAGCGTGGCGGGGCTGGCCGGGTTGGCCGACACGTCGTCGACCTTGTTCGATTGCAGGACCGTCACACCCGGCATTGCGGCGGCGCTGCTGTCTGAGACCGGCCCCATGATCGAGAGGAACGGGAAGTCGTCGCTGTAGCTGTCCTGGACGCCCGAGCCCGGCGGATAGACGAACTCTTCCTCGCCTTGCTCGACCACGACGACCACGACGCGGAGGTTGATCGGAATGAAGCGCTGAATCAGCTCGCGCAGGCGGT
>CALCIC010000768.1 GCA_937907405.1 uncultured Isosphaeraceae bacterium
GTCGCCGGCGAGGGGTCGCGGTCGGTCCAGCTCTTCTGCTGGTAGACCGGGTCCATCACCGGACCGGCCAGCACCACGGGCAAGGCGGCGACCAGCTTGACCAGCGGCGGATTGTGGTGGTAGAGCCGAAACGTCCGCTTCTGCCAGTAGGTGATCCCCGCCGGCATGTGGACGACCTCGTCGACCGTCGGGTTCTCGACGATCAGACTCCGCTCCGCAAGCGCCAGATGCAGCACCAGCATCCCGACCGCCGCCAGGCCGATCCAGACGGCCCGACGGCCGGAACCGCGCGCGCCTTCGTTCGTCGCGGGGATCGCGGCGAGGGGTTCCGGAACGGCGGGGCGGGCGTCGGGACGCGGTTTGCGGGCCAAGGGAGAACTCCGGGCGGATCGTCTTCGTCAAACGGAAATGAACTGATGTAATGATCCTTCTTCCGGGAGGGGAAGGGGATTCGGCCGGCCGTCAGAACCCCGATTCCACCAGCTTGCTCATCTCGCGAAACGTCCCCCGCAGGTCCTGATAGAGTTTGCGATAGATCTGGTAGGCCCTGTCGTAATACGCCCTGGCTCGAGGATCGACGGCCGTGGTCTCCACGGTTTTGATGGTCGCGTCGCAGGCCTCGGGGACGGTCGCGAAGCCGCCGGTGCCGACCTGCGCCAGCAGGGCGACGCCGAACGCCGGGCCTTCGGTCGAGTTCAACGTCTGGACGTCGCAGCCGTAGACGTCGGCCTGGATCTGCTTCCAGAGCGCGTTGCGGGCGCCGCCGCCGGAAAGCCGAACGTCGTCGACGGTCGAGCCCATCTCGCGGATCAGCTCCAGGCTGTCGCGCATCGCGTAGGTCGCCCCTTCGAGGACCGCCCTAATGAGATGAGGGCGGCCGTGGCGAACCGTCAGGCCGATCCACCCCCCCTTGGCGTCGGGATCGAAGTGCGGCGACCGCTCGCCGGTCAGGTACGGCAGGAAGAACAGCCCCTCGGCCCCCGGCCCCGCCAGCGCGGCCTCGGCCGTGAGCAGGTGATACGGGTCGATTCCCTGCGTCCGGGCGTGTTCCACCTCGGCCTTGCCCAGTTCGTTGCGGAACCACTGCAAGCTTCCTCCCGCCGCCAGCACCACGCCCATGACGTGCCAGGCGCCGGGGACCGCGTGGCATCCCCGTTGGAGGCGGCCGAGCGGGTCGAAGCCGGGCTTGTCGGTGTGCGCGAAGACCACGCCCGACGTCCCCATCGTCGCCGAGGCGACCCCCGGCCGGACGATCCCGTTGCCGACCGCGCCGGCCGGCTGGTCGCCGCCGCCGCCGACCACCGGCGTCCCCTCGGGCAAGCCGGTCGCCTTCGAGCCGACCGCCCCCACCTGGGCCGACACCTCGAAGCTCTCATGACAAGGCGGCAGAAGCGCGGGGTCGAGGTCGAGCCTGGAGAGCAGCTCGCGGCTCCATCGGCGATTCGCCACGTCGAGCAGCAGCGTGCCCGACGCGTCGCTGACCTCCGTCGCGTACGAGCCGGTCAGGCGGTAGCGGACGTAGTCCTTGGGCAAGAGGACCTGGCGGACCCGTTCCCAATCCGCCGGCTCGTGCTTGCGGACCCAAAGCAGCTTGGGCGCGGTGAACCCGGTCATCGCCCGGTTGCCGACCATCGTGATGAGCGCCTCGCGACCGCCGGCGCGGTCCTCGATCTCTTCGCATTGCGCG
>CALCIC010000769.1 GCA_937907405.1 uncultured Isosphaeraceae bacterium
TCGCCTGCCAGCAGGTATCGTTGACGGTCGGCATCCTTTTGCTCAATCGCCTGGCGAAACGCTGCGGCCCGGCCTTCGACGGCAAGGAAGACCCCGCTTATGCGTTCCCCACCCCGGAGCGTCTCGCGGCTTTCGAGCCGGAAACGCTGCGGAAGTTGGGCTTCAGCCTCCAGAAAGGCCGGGCCATCATCGAGGCGGCCCGGAGCGCCGCCGAGGGGACCGACGCCCTCCGGGGCCTGGAAGACCTCCCCGACGACGAGGCCGCCGCGCGGCTTTGCAGCCTGCGCGGGATCGGCCGATGGTCGGCGGAGTACATCCTGCTCCGCGCTCTGGGACGGATGAACGTCTTCCCGGGCGACGACGTCGGCGCACGCAACAACCTGCAACGATGGCTGGATCTGACCGACGCGCTCGACTACGACGCCGTGGGGCTCGCGCTGGACCGCTGGCGTCCATACAAGGGATTGATTTATTTTCATTTGTTGCTGGACCACCTTGCGGAAGCCGGACTCGTGCAAGCGAATCCTCCCCGCCCGCGCCCCGACCATGAAGACAGGCGCGAAGAGGAAGACGTCGATTCTCGATCTCCCGAGCCGGGGCGACCAGCCGCGCGACCTGAATGAATTCGACCATGCAGACTCCCTCGACGCTCCCGAGCCGCATCCTGACGATCGGCCATTCCAACCGATCGCTGGAGGACTTTCTGACCCTGCTGCGAGCGCACGGAGCGACCCTGATCGTGGACGTGAGAAAGATGCCGAGGTCGAGGCGGAACCCGCAATTCAACTGTGACGAACTGCCGCGAAGCCTGCGCGAGGCCGGCGTCGGATATGCGCCGGCGCCGGCTCTTGGAGGCTTGCGCCGGCGCGACGAGGACTCGCCCAACACCGGCTGGAGGAACGCGTCGTTTCAAGCGTACGCCGATTACATGCTGACTCCCGAATTCGAGGCGGGCCTTCAGGAACTTCTGGAGCGGGCGCGCGGGGAGACGGCCGCTCTGATGTGCGCGGAGGCCGTCCCCTGGCGCTGCCATCGGTCGCTGATCGCCGACGCGCTGGTCGCGCGGGGCGTCCCCGTCTTCGACGTGCTCGGCGCGTCACGCGCCCAGCCGCACGTCCTCAGACCGTGGGCCCGCGTCGAGGGGACGAGGATCACCTACCCGCCCGAAACCGAGAGGCAGAAAACAGAAGACTGACGCCGGACGACCGAAGCGACGATTCGACGACACGAGGAGAATCCGATGAACGACTGGAAAGAACTGGCTGCGCAGCTACGCATCGACAGCATCCGATGCACCACCAGGGCGGGTTCCGGGCATCCGACTTCCGCCATGTCGGCCGCCGACCTGATGGCGGTGCTCCTCTCCAAATACCTCCGATACGACTGGGCCGACCCGGCCGCTCCCAACAACGACCGCCTGATCTTCAGCAAGGGGCACGCCTGCCCCCTCTTATACGCGATGTACAAGGCGGCCGGGGCGATCACCGACGACGAGCTGACGACCTTGCGGGAGTTCGGCAGCCGGCTTCAGGGGCATCCCAACCCGCACGTCCTGCCGTACGTCGACGTGGCGACCGGCTCGCTGGGGCAGGGGCTCCCCATCGGCGTCGGAATGGCCATCAACGGTCGATACGTCGACAAGCTCCCCTATCGAACCTGGGTCTTGCTCGGCGACAGCGAGATGGCCGAGGGGTCGAACTGGGAGGCGTTCGACAAGGCGCAGTACTACAAGCTCGACCGCCTGATCGGCATTCTGGACATGAACCGACTGGGCCAGCGAGGGCCCACCGACCTCGGCTGGGACGCCGCCGATTACGCGGCGCGCGCCAGGAGCTTCGGCTGGCGCGCGATCGAGCTCGACGGCCACGACCTCGAAGCGATCGACCGCGCCTACGCCGAGGCGCTGGCGGCGAAGGACAAGCCGACGCTGCTGGTCGCCAAGACGATCAAGGGCAAGGGATACTCCGCCGTCGAGAACAAGGACGGCTGGCACGGCAAGGCGTTCGATGAGGACCAGGCGAGGGAGGCGATCGCCGAACTGGGGGGCGAGCGGTCGTCGACCGTGTCGACCGCCAGGCCCGAGGCCGCCAGGCCGGCCGTCCCCCCCGACGCGAAACCGCTTGAGCTGCCCGCCTACAAGGTCGGCGGCGAGGAGGCGACGCGCAAGGCGTACGGCGACGCGCTCGTCGCGGTCGGCGCCCATCGCCCGGACCTCGTGGCGCTCGACGGCGAGGTCTCCAACTCGACGCACACCGATGAATTCAAGAAGGCCTACCCCGATCGGTTCTTCGAGATGTTCATCGCCGAGCAGCAGCTCGTCTCGGCGTCGGTGGGCCTGGCCGTGCTGGGCAAGCGGGTCGTCGCGTCGACGTTCGCGGCTTTCTTCACCCGTGCATTGGATCAAATCCGCATGGCCTCGCTCTCCAACGCCACGATCCATCTGGTCGGTTCGCACTGCGGCGTCAGCATCGGCCAGGACGGGCCGTCGCAGATGGGGCTGGAAGACCTGGCGATGATGCGAGCCGTCTGCGGCAGCACCGTGCTTTACCCCTGCGACGCCAATCAGACGGCCGTGCTGGTCGACGCCATGGTCGACCTGCCGGGGATCACGTTCCTCCGCACCACCCGCGAGAAGACGCCGATCATCTACCCGCCCGGCGAGCAATTCCCGGTGGGGGGCAGCCGGGTCGTCAAGCGGTCGGACGAGGACCAGGTCGCGGTGATCGCCGCCGGCGTCACGCTGCACGAGGCCCTCAAGGCGCACGAGTCGTTGAAGTCCGAGGGGGTCTTGATCCGCGTCGTCGACGCGTACTCCGTCAAGCCGATCGATCGCGAGACGCCGCACCAGGCCGCTCGCGACACGGACGGCAGGCTCGTCGTGGTTGAGGACCACTGGTTCGAGGGAGGGCTCGGCGACGCCGTGCTCGACGCCTTCGCGGGCGCGAGGATCGACGGCCTCGACGTGGTCAAGCTGGCCGTTCGCGACATGCCCGGATCGGGCGAGCCCGCCAAGCTGTTGCACGCGGCCGGCATCGACGCCGACTGTATCATCAAGGCGGTCAAAAGCCTACTGTAACGGTCGTCCGCGAGGTTTCCGCGGACGACGGTCAGGTCGAAACGCAAGGACGATCGTTCGTCCCCCCGCGCCGTCCTCGCTCACCAGGTCTTCGAGGACTCCTCGAGATGAAGCGAGGGCGAGAATGAACCCGAAAGGAACCTTCTCATGGCGATCCCCCACGCAGCTCCGGGCATGCCGGTCAATCTCCTCGAGGACGGCGAGTCGCGCGCCGAGACGAGGACGAACGCGCTGGTGAAGAACCAGGCCTTCGAGGCCATCCGGTTGGTGATCCCCAAAGGACGCGAATTGTCCCGGCATCAGGTCGAAGGCCCCATCACGATCCAATGCCTTGAGGGGCGGATCGCCTTCGCCTGCGGCGGCGAGACGCACGACCTGAAGGCCGGCTGCTGGCTCTTCCTGACGGGGGGCGAGCCGCATTCGTTGACCGGAATCGAGGACGCCGTGGTGCTGCTGACCATCATGTTCCCCCGGGGCGGAGGCGCGACGTGAGTGGACGCCCCCTGTACCCCCTGCGGTTCGGGCCGATCTATCAGTATCGCGTATGGGGAGGCCGCCGGCTGTCCGGCGTCCTCTCCACGCCGCTGCCGGCCGACGACCCGATCGGCGAGGCCTGGATTCTCAGCGACCGAGACGACCACGCTTCCCGGGTCGCCGAGGGCGCGCTCGAGGGATCGACGATTCGCCAGTTGATGAGACATTCGCCTGAGCAATTGCTGGGACGACTGGCCGGGCGGTTCGATCGGTTCCCGCTGCTCCTGAAGT
This sequence comes from uncultured Isosphaeraceae bacterium, assembly GCA_937907405.1. GTDB lineage: Bacteria > Planctomycetota > Planctomycetia > Isosphaerales > Isosphaeraceae > Paludisphaera. The sequence goes on from CALCIC010000769.1 coordinate 3,842, forward strand.
TCCTCGACGCCGACAAGATGGTCTCGGTCCAGGTCCACCCCTCGGACCAGCGAACGGCCTACATCCCGGAAGGGGAATCCGGCAAGACGGAGGCCTGGGTCGTCCTGAAGGCGGGGCGCGAGGGACGGATCTACGCGGGTCTCCGGCCAGGCGCCTCGGAGGACGTGCTGAGGAAGGCGGTTGCGAACAAGACGATCGTCAACCATCTCGCGAGCTTCGCGCCGGCGGCCGGGGACGCGGTTTTTTTGCCGGCGGGGACCGTCCACACGCTGGGCGACGTCGTGGTGTTCGAGGTCCAGGAAAACAGCGACGTGACGTTTCGACTCTACGACTGGGACCGCGACGACCCCAGGACGGGCAAGCCGCGACCGCTGCAAGTCGATCAGGCGTTGGCCTGCATCGACTTCGACCAGGGCGAGGTCGGGCCTGTCGAACCGATCGTGGAGGCGACGTCTCCGGCGGTTCGCGAGCGCCTGTTCCAGTGCCCGCAATTCAACGTGTGGCGCATTCGAAGCGCATCGTCGTTCGAGGTCGGCGCGAACGACCTGCCGCGCGTGCTGGTCGGCATCGGCGGCACGGGCCGGTTGGAACACCTCGGCAGGTCCTACGACGTCGGCGAGGGGGACGTCTACCTGTTGCCGGCGGTCGTGGGTCCATGTTCCGTTCATCCGCATACCGATGTGACGGCGTTAGAGATCGCCTTGCCGGAATGAATCCGCTCGACGAGGCTGGTCTTACCAAGCGGATCGGCTCTCACCGAATCGTCAACCATGAAGAAACTCGTCGTGTTCGACCTGGACGGCACGCTCGCCGCCAGCAAGGCCTCTCTGGACGCTGAGATGGGCGGGCTGTTGAGTCGGCTGCTGGGCGTCGTCAAGGTGGCCGTGATCTCGGGCGGAAGCTGGAAACAATTCACGGATCAACTCCTCTCCAACCTTCCGAAAGGAGGCCGACTGGCGAACCTCTCGCTCCTGCCCACCTGCGGCACCCAGTTCTTCGAATACAAGGACGATTGGAGCAAACTCTACTCCGAGGACCTCGGCGACGACGAGAAAACCAAGATCGTCGATTCGCTTCACGAGGCCGTGAAGGAAGCGGGCGTCGAGATCGAGAAGACCTGGGGAGATCAGATCGAGGACCGGAGAAGCCAGATCACATTCTCCGCCCTCGGCCAGCACGCGCCGTTGGACGCCAAGGAGAAGTGGGACCCGGACTTCGAGAAACGCAAGAAGATCAAGGCGATCCTGGATCGGTCGCTCTCCAAATTCTCCGTCCGGCTGGGGGGCTCGACGTCGATCGACGTGACCAAGCCGGGCATCGACAAGGCGTACGGGATCAGGATGCTCCGCGACGTCTTGAAGGTCGACCTCGGCGAGATGATGTTCGTCGGCGACGCCGTGTTCCCCGGCGGCAACGACTACCCGGCCAAGGAGGCCGGCGTCGCGTCCATCCAGGTTCGGGACCCCGACGAGACCAAGCGCGTGATCGAGGCGGTCATCCTCTGCCTGGGGGGCGATCCCTGGTCCTGACCCTTCAAGGAGCGACGATGTCCGAACTTCAGATGCAGCGTCTTGGAATGGTGATGGAGCCGGATCCGGGCAACCCGGACGAGGTCGAGGGGGTCCTCAACCCGGCCGCCGCGCGGGGGCCCGACGGCGAGCTCTACCTGTTTCCAAGAATGGTCGCGAGAGGCAACTACTCGCGGATCGGCGTCGCGCGCGTGCGATTCAACGAGGCGGGCGACCCCGTCGGAGTCGACCGCCTGGGAATCGCGCTGGAACCCGAGGCCGACTACGAGCGTCGCCCGGACGGCGGCGGCGGCTGCGAAGATCCGCGGATCTCGTTCGTCGAGCCGCTCCAATGCTACGTGATGACGTACACGGCCTATTCGCCCCGGGGGCCGCGGATCGCGCTCGCTGTTTCGGACGATTTGATTCAGTGGCGGCGCGCGGGGCTCGCGTCGTTCGACCCGCTCGCGGGAGTCGAGTTCGAGGGAGTGGACGACAAGGACGCATCGATCTTCCCCGTCGCCGTCCTCGACCCCTTCGGCCGGCCGTCGATCGCCATGATCCACCGGCCGCTGTTCCCCTCCACTCGCCCGGAGGAAGTCGCGCACTTCTCGCCCCGTAGCGGGGTGGACGTCCATCATGAAAGCATCTGGATCTCTTACTGCACGGTGGATTCGGCCCGCGCCGATTCGAATCAGTTCGGCCGATTCACCTCGCACCACCGCCTGGCGAGCCCGGTGGCCCCGTGGGAGCGCGTCAAGATCGGCGGCGGCGCCCCCCCGGTGTTGACCCGGCACGGCTGGTTGGTCGTGTACCACGGCGTCCGGGAACTGGACGCCGACGAATCGAGCGACGAGAACCGCAGGTTGTGTTACTCGGCCGGCGCGATGATCCTCTCCGAGAGCCACCCCCGGTTCATTCGCCACCGTTCGCCGCTCCCCGTTTTGACTCCAAAACTGCCGCTCGAATGCCATGGGACGATCGCCAACGTGGTGTTCCCGACGGGCATCGACCGCCGCGACGATCTCGGAACGCCGGAACGCTTCGACGTCTATTATGGAATGGCCGACGACCGGATCGGCGCCGCAAGGCTCGACGTGCCGGACTTCCTCCCCACCGGCGCGGTCGCCGACGCGCCGCGGAACCGAATTTAGCGCTTCTCACCGTTGGACTGCTTACGGAATCGTGATCGGATCGAGAGGGCGAGGCTGGGCGGCGATCGGAGTACCAGCCCGACGCGCCAGTTTTGATGTTGCGCCGTTCGTAATCAGGTTGACTCGCGCATCCCTTCTCCCCCCGGGAGAAGGTGCCCGAAGGGCGGATGAGGGTCGCCGGATTCATCACGGATTCGGATTCTCGCGAGGTCCACCTCGAAATCCCACGACCCTCATCCGGCCGTCCCGGCCACCTTCTCCCGGGGGGAGAAGGGATTCGCGCCTCATCCAGCAAAACAGCGCAACACCAAAACTCGGGCGTCGGGCTGACGGTCAAAGCACCCTCGCTGGCGCGTCGGGCTGACAATCGGGGCAGGGCTCGGGTCGTCGGCTCGGAGGGATTAGAGATATTTGCGCCAGCATCTCCTGTAATCCAAGCGTGAATCAGATCCAACTCGCGACGGCCTCCATCAGAAGGCCCCCGGGCCGACGACTTCGCCGCCGGCCCGCGTGACGAGGGCCTCGAAGATCGCGAGGCTGATCGAATTCTTGAGGAATCGAACCGAGCCGTCGGCGAACAGGGCGTTGAAGCCGCCGGGATGCTTCGAGCCGGCCCCGTGAAGAGACGGCCGCGCGCCGGGATCGGAAGGCGGATCTTCGGGCTTGGTCCAGGGGACGCTCATTGAGGACTCAACGACCGCGAGGGTGTTCGACGTGCCGTCGGTGACGTCCGCGAGACGGACCTTGCGTCCCTTCTCCAAAATACCCCCTGGGACTTCGAACCCGACGAAATTCGTCAGCGACGGGTCCTTCGGCGGGTTGCTCGGGCAACTGTAGGTCGTCGGCATCCGGCTCAGCAACGGCTTGTTATGCGGGCTGTCCCAGGGCTCGTCAAGCTTGAACTCGTTGTAGAGGTCCTGCTGCTCGATGTACGGCAGGATGGCCACTCGCCAGCTTAAGAGCGGTTTGCCGTCCTTGTCGACGATGTTCGCCGGGAACGCGTCGGTCGTCGAAAGGACGTTGTGGAACGCGAGCCCGATCAGCTTGAGGTTGTTTATGCACTGCGCCCTGCGGGCGGCCTCGCGGGCGGCCTGCACGGCCGGCAGCAAGAGTGCGACGGCGACGCCGGCGACCGCTGGAGAGGAAATGCTGGGCAGCGACTCGCGCTGGACGAAGAAAACGCCCTGATCGTCGACCGCCAGCGCGGACGACGCGGGGAACAGCAAGGGTCGAAGCTGGTCGGCCGGGGGAACCTTCGCCGGATCGATCCGGATCGCGACGGCCGGAACCTTGCCGCCGCGCGCCGCCTGGGCGAGTTGGGCGTTGAGCGCCGGGACGACGAGGGGCAGGTTGGCGATGACGTCCGGCAGGGTCTCGCGAATATCGGAGACCGACAGCATCATCATGCCGCGCGGCAGGTTCTCGGCCACGGGGACGAACGCCTCGGTCGGCTTCCATCGGCCGTCCGGCCCCGTGCCGGCGGCGGCGACGGCCCCGCGCGCCGCGTCGCGCGAACCGGCGACGACGAGCTGCCCGTGGGCGAGCGCGATCGTGGGGGAGAAGGCGGCGCCCAGCAGCCCCGGCGGGCCGACCTCGGAGAGGTCCATCTCGTACTGGACGCCCGGCCCCTCCTTGCGCACGAACCGGGGAGGGTTGGGAACCCCCTTGGCCTGATCGGCGACGGCCTGATTGATCGCCTTGACGATTGCTTCGAGCTTCGAGCCCAGCGCCGCCTCGTCGGACGTCCGCGCGCTGATCACCAGCCCGCCATACGCGAAGAGGGCCGCAACCCTGGGGTCGGCGACGTTCACCGGCGGCGCCTCGACGGGAAGCATGTAGACCGCGAGCTGAGGGCCGAGCAGCTTGAGCACGTCGGCGCGAAGGTCCAGGCCGAGCCGGTCGCGCACCGTCCTCTCGAACGTCTCGAACTCGTTGATCTTCTCGGGATCGTTCTCCTTGACCAGCGTGTGAAGCAGGTCGTAGACCTTGAGCGGGTCGACCGACGCCGCGTTGAAGCTGGTCAATCCGGCCGGCAGCGGCGGCAGCGAGCGGACGTCGAACGTGGGCTGATCGAGCAACTTCAAGACCCCGCGTCGGGGGGCGGGGGCGACCAGTCGCGCGACCGTCCTCAGCGCGTCGTCCTGAAAGCCCCACTGGAACTCGATCGCCTTCACGCCGTCGACGCCGATCTTCACCGCGTCGGGAGGCATGGAGGGGAGGGCGGCGACGTCGAGAAACCCGAAGGCCGCGGGCTCGTAGCCGCCGCCGGGGTTCGCCAGCGCGAGCCGCCTGGGGTGCCCCTCGGCGCTCGGCGCCTTGCCGTCGAGGACCGCGATGATCGCATCGACGCTCCTGGATTCGGCGAAGACGGCGTCGTGGCCCTCGGTCCACCAGACCGAACCCGAGCCGACCGGGTGGATCGTTCGACCCGCGATCCGCGACGGCTCGGGCTTGGCGACGCCCGGGGGCCTCAGGGCGTCGACGAACGCCTCAAGAAGCCGCATGGCTTCGGGACGGTCGGCGTCGCGGAGAACGAGGACGCCGCGCGGTTGGTCGGGGGCGTGGAAGAACCCCGCCGCGAAACCCTTCCGCGCGATCTGCTCGACGAGGAGGGCGAGGTCGTCCCTGGAGACCCGCCGGAGCGCGGGATTCTGCTGTTGCGCGAAATCGAAGCCCTGGCCGGCCAGGTCGCGAAGCAGGGCGCCGAGCGGGGTGTCGTGGAGGGCCTTTTGCGCGGCCGTCTTCTTCCAGGCGTCCTGGTGGGCGTCGATCCCGCCGAATTCGAACAGGGCGACCAGCTTCTCGGCCGGCAGGTAGCGCGCCAGCGACGGCGCGGGCTTCGCGGTCGAGGCCGGAGCGACGGCCTGGGCCGCCCCTTCGCGCGACGCCGTGAGCATAAGAACGAACGCCAATCCCAACGCAAGCCGCGAGGGCTGACGGACCGCCTGATGGAACGACGCGCGACGCGAACGATTCATGAAGGACTCTCCCGCGAACCGGCTCGAACTCGATGCAACGCGGCCTGGCCGCACGTCGCAAGGATAGGACGCGAGCGACGCGGGAGGCAAGCGATTTCCCGATTCCATCACGCTTTGGGTGAGCGTCTCGAAAGTGGGTGGGATCCATTGTTCGGCGGAGTCGGTTGATGGGGAGCCTCGGATTACCGTTTTTCCCGCT
>CALCIC010000770.1 GCA_937907405.1 uncultured Isosphaeraceae bacterium
TGGCGGCCCGACTGGTCCATGTTCACGACGTTGGCCTGGACCCCGGCGAGAAGCTCGCGGACCGCGGCGAGGTCGGGGGCCTCCCGGTTCTTGTCGCGGGCGTCGAGCAGGGCCGCGCCGTAGATCGCGTTGATGTTCCACCGCGCGCCGCCGGAAGTCTTGGGGTCGGGGTAAAGAACACCGAGGCCGGGCCTCGCCAGGTCGCTCCAGTCGTGAATCGACTTGGGGTTGCCCTGGCGATGGCCGATCACGACCAGGCTGTTGGTGAGGATTCCCTTGTGCTCGCCGGCGTTCCAGTCGGACTTGACCTTGCCGGCCCTGGCGAGCAAATCCATGTCGCCCGAGTGCGAGAGCACCGCGAGGTCGGCGTCGAAGCCCGAGGCGATCTGCCGCGCCTGGGCGCCCGATGCGTTGTAGGCCTCCTCGAAGACGGCTTCACGCCCCGTCTCGGCCTTCCACTTCGCCTTGAACGCCGGCAGCAGGCCGTCGTGAAACACCTCGCGGACCACCGAGTACGCGCCGATCTTCAGCGCGTCGGGGTTCGGCCCGGTCGACGGTTGGCAGCCGACGGTCGCGAACCAGATCGACAGGGCCAGCAGCGGAACGAGGCGGAGCGGCGGGACGCGGTTCATCAGAAACTCCTCGGTTTCGATCGATATTCAGGACAGGTCGTCGCAATCATCCTTCTCCCCCGGGAGAAGATGGCCGAAGGCCGGATGAGGGTCGCCGGAGTCGCCACGGATTTCGTGCGACGAGTCGCGGGGACGTAGTCCACCTCGAGACGCCATGACCCTCATCCGGCCCTGCGGGCCACCTTCTCCCGGGGGGAGAAGGGATGATCGAGGCAACTAATTTTGATTGCTACATCCATCCCAAATGCAGCCTGCGGCGCCCCGGCGGCGGCATCAATACTGGTCGGCGGAGACGACCTCGCCCCCGCCCCGCGTCACCAGAGCGGCGAACGTCGGCAGGGAGACGCTCTCCTTGACGAACCGGACCGAGCCGTCGCCCAGAAGGACGTTCACCCCGCCGGGATGGAAGCCGAAAATGCCGCCGGTCCCCTCCGTCCCGTAGTAGGGGTGGGGGAAGGCCTGGCCGTAGACGTCCTCGCCGTTGGCGGCGTTGATCACGACCTTGCCCGGAAAGTACGTGCCGTCGGCCGTCGAGCCGTTCAAGGTGACGTCGCTCGCGGGCCGGCTCCAGCCCCCCGAGTTCAGGCGATGGTCGGGAACGCTTCCGAACTGCCTGCCCCCCTTGCGGTAGACGAACGGACGGCCCGCCGACTCGACGAATACGATCGTGTTCGAGAGGCCGTCCACGGCGTCGGCGAGCTTCGTCTTCTTGTTCTTGACGATCAGCGTCTCCGGCGGCGCGGCCCCCTGGAACACCCCCAGCGCCCCCAGCCGCTGGTCGATGCCGACGATCGGCGAGTAGTCGGTGACCGCCGCGACCGTCGCAGTCCACTTCGGCGAATACGGCTGAACCTCGGGGATGCCGTCGAGCCGGCCCGGATCGGCCGGGGTCGTGGGGCAGAGGAAGATCGCAATCCGCGTCTGGACGGCCGTGCCGTTGCTCGGCTCGCCCCAGGTGATGCTCAGGTTCGTCGCGTTGTAGACCTGGCTCTGCTCCAGGAACGGCAGCAGGGTCAAGAGCGCGGCGATCCGAGGCTGCGTCGTCAGGCCGCTGGGGCGGACGCTGCTGGGAAGCTGACCGTTGACGTCGTGGAAGTTGTGCAGCGCGATGCCGAGCTGCTTGACGTTGTCGACGCACTGAATCCTCCGGGCCGCCTCACGGGCCGACTGCACGGCCGGAAGCAAAAGCGCGATCAACACGGCGATGATCGCGATCACCACCAGCAGCTCGATCAGCGTGAAACCCGCCCTGGAACGTCGAATGCGAATCATATCGAGACTCCTTGTCCTATCTATCAGTCGAATGCAATGACTTGTATCGTCTTGTCTTGCGCCGGGTCGTCGAACGGACGACGCCCGAGGCGACCGCCCGTCACTTCCTGGACCTGGTGATGTTGAACGGCTCGAGCTGGTTGGGCGCGTCCTTGACGGAGACCTTCAAGGGCGTGGTCTCCGGGCTGCTGTAAATCAAGGGGATCACGTTCGGCCCGGCGACGGCGTCGCCCCCCTGCTGGATCAGCTTGGTCCACTGGACGGTGACCGCGTAGTCGCCCGCCGGGGCGCCGTCGGCCTGGCTGTTCGTCGTCAGCTCGAACGTGCCGTCGGACTGGACCTGTCCCGAGGACAGCGGCGTCTCCCCGCCGGATCGAGAGGCCGACCGGGGATGGAAGACCACGAACGCGCCGGAGGCCGGCTGGCCCTCGAACTGGACCGTCCCCTTCACCGGGAAGACCGGGGCCTTCGCGTCGCCGTCCGCGCCGGAACATCCCGCCAGAGCGGCCGCCGTCGCGAGCACGCCGCCGCAGCCGATCAGCAGTCCCGCCCGCCGGCCTCGACGCCCGACGGCCCCTCGTCCCCACGCCTTCAAGTTCGACGCCCCGATGTTCTTTTTCATAATCATGTCATTCATTTCATCAATCCTAAAACTCGATGCGTCGCCCACGGCTCGGGACGCCGCTCCTCACCCTCTCGAAAGCGCGCGCCGCCCCCGCCGTCTTCGAGGCGTCGAAGACGTACTCGGCGCGCGGGCCGAACCTCTCGGCTCACGGCCTCGCGACACGTTGATCCATCGGGAAGTCGAGTCGACGCCGCTGCGGCCTCGTGCGGTCAGGCCGTTCGTTGCATGACTGAATCCCGATTTCTGGATGGAACTTTTCAGGTAGGAAGACTCGGCGACGGACGGGTGCAATCGCACGCGCCGTGCCAACACGGTCGGCCCTCCCAAAAAATCTTCGAACCTCCTCCCGTACGTGCGACGGCGACGCTCCGGGCGGAGGGCTTGAAGCGAGGAAACCCACTTGTTGAGACCGTCGCCGTGAAATATCACGGGGTCAGCCGTGGTATTTCCTGGACGCCCGGGATATTTCCTGGTATGATGCGACGCCATGGCGGACTTTGATCGGTTGTTCCTGGACGTCTGGCGTGAGGTCTCGCGACACGAGGCGCTGGGGGAGTCGTTGGCCCGGATCATGCCGCTTTTGGCCGAACGGCTGCCCCTCGACGTGCTGATGGTTCGGGCCGTCGACGCGCCCGGCGGCTTCCTTGAGACGACCGTCGTGGAGCCGCCCCGGGGCGCCCGTCGGCCGACGTCGGGGGAGGCGAGGACGACGATCGCCGCCGACGATCTGACGCGGCTGCTGGAGTGGGCCCGCGGCGGCGAGCCGGCGGTCGGCGACGCTCGGTCCTTCCGCAAGAGGTTTCCGGGACTGGTTCCCGACCCGGCCGCGGGCCATTTCCTGGCCGCTCCGCTGAACGCGTCGGAGGGGGAGCCCGCGATCCTGATCTTCAGGTCCGACCCGCCCAGGGTGTTCGAGCCGCAGCACGAGTCGCTGGCGCGCGCCCTGATCGACCCCTTGACCGTGGCGCTCGAGAACGACAACCGCCTCCGCGAGTTGGTCGTGCTCCGCGAGGCGGTCGAGGCCGAGAACCGCCTCTTGAGGTCGCGGTTGGGCCGCAACGACATCAGCGACTCGATCATCGGCGCGGAGACGGGCCTCAAGGAGGTCATGAATCAGATCGACCTGGTGAAGCTTTCGGACGCGCCGGTCCTGATCCTGGGAGAGACGGGGTCGGGCAAGGAGGTCGTCGCCCGGGCGATTCACACCCGGTCGCGGCGGGCTGCCGGCCCCTTTCTCCGCGTCAACTGCGGAGCGATCCCCTCGGAGCTGGTCGATTCCGAGCTGTTCGGCCACGAGCGCGGCAGCTTCACGGGGGCGGTGGTCGAGCGCAAGGGCTGGTTCGAGCGAGCCGACGGCGGCACGCTGTTCCTCGACGAGTGCGGCGAGCTGCCGCCGGCCGTTCAGGTGCGGCTGCTCCGCATCCTCCAGGACGGCCAGTTCGAGCGGGTCGGGGGGGAGAGGCCGCGGCACGTCGACGTCCGGATCATCGCCGCGACCCACCGAGACCTCCAGGCGATGACGGTCGACGGCCGGTTCCGGCAGGATTTGTGGTATCGGATGGCCGTCTTCCCGGTGCACTTGCCGCCGTTGCGCGAGCGAACCTCGGACATCGCGGCGTTGGCCTCGCACTTTGCGAGCCGGGCCGCGGCCCGGCTGGGAGTCCCAGAATTCGCGCCGACGACCGACGACGTCGAGCTACTGGCCCAGTATTCGTGGCCGGGCAACGTCCGGGAGCTGGCCGCCGTGATGGAGCGCGCGGCGATCCTGGGCAACGGCGCGGGGCTCGACGTCGCCCGGGCGCTCGGACTGCCGGCGCGAGGGGTCGCTCCGTCGACCGCCCCCCCCAGGGTCGCCGAACCCGCCTCCGACGGGCCCTTGCCGACGCTCGACCAGGCCGCGGCCCGTCACATCGAGCTGGCGCTCAGCCGGTGCGGCGGCCGCATCGAGGGCCCCGCCGGCGCCGCGATCCGCCTGGGCGTGAACCCGCACACCCTCCGGTCCCGGATGCGCAAGCTGGGCGTCGACTGGAGCAGGTTCCGCGTCCCCCCCGATCTCGCCTGATCCGCGCCTTTGATCGTTCGGATCTCAGGCGCAAGGCGGAATCGAGGTCGTGGAACATTCCGGCCTCTCGCGATCGGCCCTTTCCGCGAGGCCGAGACGCGTCCATAATGAGAGGCATGGCAACGTCCCGGTTTCGATTCACGATCGGCGCCTTGCTCAGCTTCGTGGCCTGCGTCGCCGTGAACATCTGGTTGTTCCGGCTGGGGGCGTTGTGGGGAATCCTCGGCCTGAACGTGACCAAGCACGTCGTCATCGCCGTGCTCTGTCAGAACCTGGGCGTCGACCGCGAGGTGGGACCGCAATCACCGCAGCCCCGCCGCGCGTCCCCTCCCACGCCGTCTCAGCCCCTTTCTCTCTCGTGAGCCCGACTTACGACGGACGACGTCGAGGGGAGCGGTTTCGGCATGGCCGCGATCGCCGGGTTCGACTAGAGTGACGCCCGATCCAACACCGACCTGGATCATTTCGGCGGCCGTGCGACGCAACGCTCGCGCGGCACGCTCCAAAGGCGCGCCCCCTCCGCTTTTCACCCCAGATCAGAACGCGCGCCTTCGCATTCACCGGGATTTCAACCGGCGGATCGATTTCGATGCGTCGGCGGACACGTCGGCACGGAGGCTGAAGATGAGCGTGAACTCAGCGGGGCGCTTGCTCTTGGTCGAGGACGAGACGCTCCTCAGGGGGCTCGTGAGGGAGTTCCTGGTCCTTGAGAACTTCGAGGTCGTCGCCGCCGAAGACGGCCAGGCCGCGGTCGACGCCTACGAGGCCCACGGGCCGTTCGACCTTGTGCTGCTCGACCTCAACCTCCCGGTGCTCCCGGGGGTTGAGGCGTGCCGGCGGATCAAGGCGATCAACTTCAATCAGCCGTTCCTGGTCTGCAGCGCCGCGATCCTCGAATCGCACGTGTCGGTGCTTGAGACGCTCGGCGTCACGGAATCGCTCGGCAAGCCCTACCATCCCGTCGAGCTCCTGAACCGGATTCGGGAGATCACGGCCAAGCACGAGCCGGCGCCGACGGACGTCGGCGACCCGAAAACCTGGCGGAACGACCGCCGCCGACCCGCCTCGCCTCCGGCCCACGCCTTGTCGCAAGCCCATGCCTTCGATTAGGATGGCCGGTTCGTACGCCTCCGGCGCAAACTCCCGTCAAGACGCCGGCGAGCGCTGATCCAAAGGCTTCGCCTTCCCGCTTCCTTTTTCCGATACTGCGAGGGACGGTTTCAATGGCTGGGAAACCGCTGAATCGAATGGAACTCCGACGTCAAAGCGAGGCCGCCGAGCCTCTGGACCCCATGGAGGACGAAACCGACGTCGCCGAGGACGCCGAGGACGACGAGGTCGCGGCTCGCCCCAAGAGGAAAGCCAAGGCCCCGGCGAAAACCAAGGCCAAAGCCAAATCGACCCGAGCGCCCAAGCCCGCCGCCCGGATGCGCATCGTCTGGGTCGTCCTCAACGACGCCTACAAGCCGATCGCCACCTTCGACTACAACCAGAAGGAAGCGGCCGACGCCAAGGCCGCCGAGATGACCGCCAAGGGCAAGGGCACCCACTTCGTCCAACGCACCAAGGAAGCCATGGCCGAGGACGCCCCCGGCATCGGCGCCACCATCCCCCGCCCCGAAGCCCCGCCGACCAGGGCCAAGGCCGCCGCCAAAACCAAGCGCGTCGAACCCGCCGCCCTCGAAGAGATCGAAGACGACGACGACGATGACGACGACGACGGCGACGCTGACGCCGATGACGACTCGGACGACGACTCGGACGACGATTGAGCCGGCGAGCGCCTGAGTGCGTCGCGATCGTCCTCCCTCGCGGACCATCGACGGAACCGAAGCCAAATAAGAAGGCCCCCGCTATCGACGACGGCGGGGGCCTTCTTATTGCTTTGGACTCGAAAACGAGGATCGCGGAACGAACCACGATCCGTCGATCTTCCGGGTCCGGACCTTGAGAAGTCCGGATGCAAAGTGGGCGCACCAGGATTCGAACCTGGGACCTTACCCTTATCAGGGGTACGCTCTAGCCAACTGAGCTATGCGCCCTTTGCAAGCGACGAGTCTTATCTTAGTCGAATGCACCCACGAGTCAACCACCGACTCCCCCGATTGGCCCCGAAACGACGAAATTCGTCGCGGCTGTGGGGGAGATCGCGTATCTTCGGGCGATCCGGGCCGCAAGGCCGCCGACCGACCGCCTGAGTTCCTCCGGGCCGATCACCTCCAGATCGTCGCCGAACGCCAGGACGGCCGCCGCCAGGTCTTCGTCGCGGGAGACCCGGATCGCGATCTCCAGGCCGTCGTGATCCGCCGCGATCACCCGGCGCCGTCCCTTCCACGGCAAGTCGTCGATTCGACCCGCCAGACCTCCTCGGAGTTTGAAGACGATCTCGTCGGAGTTTCGGTCGCGTCGCTCCCGCTCCTGCTCCTGTTCCTGCTCAAGGAACCGCTTGAGCTGAAACCGAGGGGGAATCACGTAGGAGTCGGCGGTCGGTTCGATCCTCTCGATCCAGGGGAACGGCACCATCACCACCCGGCGGTGAAAGCTCGACCTCCCCACCAGGGTCCAGACGCCCTGAATCCGGGGCAGCCGGTAGAGGCTCAACTTGGTCGTCTCGACCTCGGCCGCCGCGTCCGCCGACTCTCGATACCAGAGCCGGATCTGCCGCCGGCCGGTCGTCGAGGCGAGCACCCGCTCGAACAACGCTTCGCGATCATCGGCCGGAACCTCCCCGTCGGGCGACTCGGGGAGCAGCTCCGCGCAGTTGCCGACCCCCGTCCGGAGGTCCGCGCCGAGCCCCTGCATGATTTTGTCCACGGCTTGCCGGGCCTGCCGCGCCAACCCGACGGTTCCGCCTCCATCCCAGGTCCGACTGATCAGGAGAAGCGCGATCGCCTCTTTTTCGAGAAGCCGCGTGGGCTGAAGGAAGACGTTCCTGGCGAGCTGGTAGCCCTGGCGGTCGGACGCGTAATTCACGGCGATCCCCGCCGCCGCCAGTGTCGAGAAGTCGCGGTAGATCGTCCTCCGGCTCACCTCGCAGGCCTCGGCAAGCTCCCGAGCGTTGGGACAGCGCTCCGTCTGCAGCAGCATCACAAGCTGAAGCAACCGCGCCAGAGGGTAATGACCAGAGCCAGAGCCAGAGCCAGAGCCGGGCGGGGTTGGTCCTCCCCCTGGATTCGCCTGACCCATCGTCGCGCCGGCCGTCGTGTCGTAATTCATGGTATCAAGGATGGACTTCAGTGCTTCGTTCTGGTTTCAAGGGACGTCCCCCTTTTCCTTGAGAAACCCTAAAGCGCCGGCGCGCGAGATGAGAACTTGTGAACACTAAACGCCGGCCGCTCGCGGCTGTTGCAAGACCGGCGCGGCGTATTCCAAGGGAGCGGCGGATTTCCTGGCGCACTTACTCCCACGGATTTCGTCCGCTGATGTTGACAAGCTCCCAGCCCGCACCCTATTGTAGAGCCCTCGTTGCGACGGGCAGATAGCTCAGTTGGTAGAGCAACGGATTGAAAATCCGTGTGTCGGGAGTTCAACTCTCCCTCTGCCCATTCCGGTTTCACCACGACTCACACCGTCAGAAGCCGTCAAACCCCGTCTTTCACGGGGTTTTTTCTTTATGCTCGATTGAGCATCCGAACCTGTCATCACGTCAGAACCCGACAGATTCCGCCCCAAAACGTCCCCTCCGGTGGGCAAATGGTGGGCAAAGACTTTGCTTATGGGTTGTTCGTCTGTACATGCATCGCCCCCATCGAGGGCCGAAATGCATGCACAATCGGTCCCCGTCGCGGTCATCTTGTGTGCGGCGGCCTGGAGCGGATCGGAAGGCCGTAAGGACGGCAGCGACAGGGCGGCTTGGGTTAAATCGACCGCTCTCGGCTTCGTGTAGCGGTCGGTCAATCCAGGCGTGCTATGCCTCATGAGGCGTTGGGCCACGCGCGGCGAGACGCCAGAGGCGTCAAGCAAGGTGGCGGTCTGGCATCTCAGCGAGTGGAAGTCGAACACCAGCCCCCCGCCGTCGCGGTAGGGGATCTTGGCGGCTTCCAGATCCGACCGGAGCATGGTCGCGCCCCGATCGTCCGTGAGGGCGAACACGGCCGCGCCGGGGGCCACGGACGCCACGAGGGGCCGTAGGTCGGCAGCCAGGTCGTCAGGAAGGGCCAGCGTCGCAACGTCGCCGTTCTTCGTGTAGCCGGCTTCAACGGACACGGTGGCGGGTTCGGCCTTCCAGTCGAAGGATTCGGGCCGGATGCTCTGTAGCTCGCCGTAGCGAAGCCCAGACGCCACGGCCAGCCGATAGAGCAACGCGCGGGCGGGGCCGGTCATGGTTCGCCACGGCGGGCCGTTGTGGGCGGCTTCGATGAGGCGCTGCAGCTCCTCAGTCGAGACGGTGCGGCGGTCGTGGCGACGATCTTCCTTGGCGTTGTAGCTCGTCACTCCGGTCAACGGGTCGATCGCCAGTCGGCCGGATCGCCAGCACCATTTGGAGAACATCCTGGCGGCGGTCGCGTAGTGGTTGACGCTCGTCAGCGACAGCCCTTCCCCCACGAGGGACCGGAGCGCGGCTTGAACCCGATCGGCGGTCAGATCGGCGAGTCGCGACGGGGCCAGCCAATCGGATAGGACGGCCTCGTACCGCGCGAGGTCGGCGCGCTTGGCGGTCTTGGGCGGGTTCACGTCGGCCATCGCCGCGCCACGGACGACGGCCGCGAGGCGACGAACGCGGGCCACGGACAACGCGACGTGTTGGGCCGTCGATCCCTTCGCTTCCAGGGAAGCCCCCCACGAGGCGACATGCTCGCCGATCGGCTTCGCCGCATGGTCCCGTCGTGCGAGGTCGCGCGGATCGACCAACCCCGCTCGGATCTTCGCGGCTTCGGCTTCGGCGTGTCTGGCCAGTTCCTCGGTCGCTCGCCGATCGGTGCAACCCTTCGCTTCGCGCTTGATTCCATCGGCGTCGATGAATCGGTAGTACCACGTCTTCCCGCGTTTCCGGTATGATGCCATTGGATCGGCTCCTATTCTGAGTAGGGGACGAGTTTAGGGGGCGGGCCGTTGCGAGCGGTCGCGCCCCCGTTTCAC
>CALCIC010000771.1 GCA_937907405.1 uncultured Isosphaeraceae bacterium
CGCACGCGCGACAACTCCCTCAGCGCCAGCAGAACGCCCGGCGTAAGCATCTGCGGAGTCGGCTTCCAGAAAATCGGAATCGATCCCGGTCCCCCGCCGCCGCCCCCCAACCCGGACTGTCTTGAAAAACTCTGCAAGATCTTGCACAAGATCTGCTCGTAACCCGGTCGACCTGAACCGGCGCAGCTCGGCCGAAGCGGGACCGATCAGCTTTCGGAGAGCAACGCGGATCGGCCTGGGATCGAGGCGGCGCTCGTCGCGCGCCCCTTCGGTCCTCCCCTCGCTCGCGCGTTTTGATGTTGCGCCGTCATCGTTCGGGTCGCACGCCGAGGGAGGACCGAGGTCCTTTGTATCGAAAGTCAGGGGTCGCGGCCGGCGGGTTCTCGAGCACCACGTCACGTGCCGGTTGGCCGACGCTGGCCGACTCCCTTCAACCAGGTGGCCGAACTTGGCCGACAGTTGTCAGATGGAAACAACCGGCCACCTGAACGGCTGAGAACCACTTCGCTTGGAAAAATCGAAAAAACGCGGAGATTCAGACGCGAACGCTAACCCTCGGCTCATCATCAGGTTAGCGCCTGTGCGCTCGATCTCGACGCGCCGGGAGGTCCAGAAACTGGTAACGCGGGGGCCGAGCTTCTGGTAGACATGCAGTCAGCTCCGGCGGATTGGCGTGGCTTCTGAGGATATGATCACGCAATCAGGACTCTCTCACCACGGAGGTCGAGGGGAAGGCTCGGGGCGGGCTTAGGCGCTACGCGGGAGTTTCCACGATGCTCGTCTTGTCTCGGCGTGCTGGAGAGCGGTTGGTGATCATGCTCGGCGATCAGGTCGTCGAGGTCTGTTACCTCGGCCAGAGGAGCGGGCAGGGGAGGATCGGCGTGATCGCGGATCGATCCGTCATGGTGCTCCGCGCGGAATTGATCGAGGACGACCGCCCGGTCGCAGGATCGGCGTTGCAAGGGTGAGGCTTGCGTCCGTCCAGGGAGGACGAGGCTCTCGCCGGGCCGACCAGGCGCGACACGGCGGGGGCTTCGTCCTCTCGGTCAGTTCTCGGACGCGCTTACTTCGAATCGCCTTCGATGCGGGCGCCCAGAGGCGCCAGGTCGGTCAGGCGGTCGATGGGTTGATCGGCGGCCCAGCAGACTCCGCGCAGGAGGATGAGGCGGAACAGCGGGTCGTCGAACGTCCAGGTGTAGTGGCCGGGGATCGAGCAGAAGACGCGGCCCTCGCCCTGCCGTCGGGTCCAGATCAAGGGCTGGGCCGCCCCTTCCTCGTCGCCGGTCGCCAGGATCTCGACGCGCGACGGATCGCCGCGCAGGTTCCAGTAGCTTTCATCGACCAGCTTCAATGTGTCGAGGCCGGCGAGGATCGGATGTTCGGCGAGTTTCAGGTCGAGCGGTCCGTGGCGGAACTTCGCGCCGTCGCCCCAGGCGAGGCCGATCAGGTCGGCCAGGACGTCGGCCTGCTTGCCGCCGTTGACGGCGAAATGGATCACCACCAGGCCGCCGCCGCGGTCGAGGAACGCGCGCAGCTTGGGCGCCTCGGCCGCCGACCACGACGGATTGGCGGAGTACCAGACCACGACGTCCGTCTGGTCGAGATCGTCGAGACCGTTTCCGTCTTTGACGGCTCTGACGGTCACGCCTTCGGCCGTCGACAGCAACTGGGTCCAGCGGTCGAGCCAGAGCGGGTAGTCGTGCTCGTCGACGCCGTGGTCCTTGGGGCCGGCCGCCAGCGTGATCCGCAACGGACGGCGGGGGGCCGAGAGGACCGGCTTCGCCGGCAAGGTTTTGAGCACTGCGTCCCACTCGGCGCGGGAGCGCGGCGGCGGTGCGCCGTCGCGGTGGATCGGGGCTGGAGCAGGGGGGGCGACAAGTAAGAAGGTGAGCAAATCTTTCAGTTTTTCCGGGCCGATCAGGGCGGGAAGGCCCTCGGGCATGATCGAAACGCTCGCCGGCTTCATCTCCTCGACGTCTGATCGATCAACCGTGGTTTCCTCGCCCGAGCCGAGGCCGACGTGAAGCGTCTGGTTCTCGGTCCGCACCAATCCAGTGACGACGCGGCCGTCGGTCATGGCCAGGACGTAAGGGACGTAGTCAGGATGGATCGCCGCGCTCGGATGCGAAACGTCGCGCAAGACCGAATCGAAGTCGCGCTCGGTCAGGTTCGACAGATCGGGTCCGAGCCGGCCCCCCTCGCCTCGGACCGCGTGGCATTTGCCGCACTGGGCGACGGGTCCGTAGAACAGGGCGCGACCGCGTCCCCGGTCGCCTCCGGCCAGTTCCGGGGGGATCGACGGCCGCCCTGGATTGTTGGACGGCGGCTCGTCGGTCGCCCAGGGGACGAAGATCCGCGAGGGTTGCAGCAGCCGCGCGCGGGCGTCGTCGTCGGTTCGGAAGCTCAGCTCGATGGTGAAGCCCGGCCCTGTCAGCGCGTCGATCTCGATCGGGATCAATCGGCGATCGACCGGCTCGAAGCGGACGACGTGCTCGATCACGCCGTCGCCCGCCGCGGTTGAGTCGACCTTCGCGCCCGCCGCGGAGATTCGAAGTCCACCGCGTCCCCGGACGATCAGCGAGGGCCTTTCGGCCGGCAGTCGATCGTCCACGGTCGAGCCCGGCTGAACGGCCGGCCTCAGGAGATCGTCGAGTCGGACCCGCGCCTTGAGCGTGAGTCGGCCGGACGTTTCGAGGTTCGGCCAGAATCGATCGTGCTCGGCGCTCGGGCTCGCGAGCGCCCTCGCCGAGGCGAGATCCAGGTGCGGCAGCCAGATCGTGGTCTCCGCGCCCCCTTCCGTCGCCGTCCAATGGGCCTCGACGCCGTTCAGGCTGTACGCCAGGTCGACCTCGGGCCGCTGCGGCGACTCCTCGGCATTCTTCCCAGGCGAGCGACCGAGACCGGGAAGCGTGACCGCATACGAGACGGCGGCGGATTGGGGATCGGTGGCGATCAGCAGCGTGCGACGGTCGGGCGTCACGTTCACGCCTCGGACGGCAAGGACGCGTCGGGGCTGGGCGAGCTGCGCGGCGACGACCGCGTAGCCGGGGCGAAGCGTCTCGAAGCGGTCGCCGGTCCCGACGGCGGGCCCGTATTCAATCGTCGTCCTGGTCGCCAACCCGTGCAACGTCTCGGGTTCAAGGGGGCGGTCGAAGGCGATTCGGACCTCTCGCGGGCCGCTCGACCAGGCGACGACGGGCTGCGAAAGCTCGGGCCGGTCATAGGTCAATTTGAAGAGTTTGCCGCGTCCCTCGGGCCCGCTCCCCCAGTCCGGCGCGCCGCTGTGGGCGGCGACGACGAGGGAGCCGTCGGGCCCGACGCACGAGTCGACAAGCAGCATGCCGGCGACGCCGATCAGGTCGGTCCGTCCCGTATAGTCTCCTCGAATTCGGGCGAGGGTTGATCGGTAAAGCTTGCCGCGGGAATAGCCGCAGACCAGGGCGTCGCCGCTCCACCACGAAGGGCCGAAGACCGGCTTGCCCGGTCCGCCGCCGTTGAACGTCAGCCCGCAGGTCGACTGATGCTGCGGCGTGTAGTCGATGACCGACGGCTCGTCGATCACCCCCGGAAGAAATCGCGAGTGCCGGGGCGGAAACCCATAATGCCGACCCGGCCTGATGTGCAGGAGTTCGTCGAACGGGTTGCCGTTGGGGAGCCAGGTCGCTCCTTCCTGATCGGTCGCGAACAGGTCGCCCGCGCCGTTAAAGGCCAGGGCGACGGGGTAGCGGATCCCGGTCGCGACGATCTCGCGTTTCTGGAAGTCGGGCGAGACCTTCATGATCGTTCCGCGCTCGTTTTTCAGGTCGTACCGCGACTGGCCGTCACGACCCACGACGTAGGCGTTGGTGAAATCCTGAGTGCCTCGACCGAAATAGATCGAGCCGTCGGGACCGACGGCGACGCCCAGGCAGTCGACGTTGTGCAACGGCTCGGGCCAACCGCCGGCGACGAGGATCTCACGGTCGGCGCGGCCGTCGCCGTTCTGATCGACGACAAGCGAGCACTTGCCCTTGGACGCGATGAACAGCCCCTCGCCCAGGCGATATCCCGGCGGCGTGAGGGCCATGCCGATCGCCGCTCTGACGCGTCCCTCGCTCTTCCAGAACAACGAGGCGTGGTCCTCGAGGCCGTCGCCGTCGGTGTCGGTCAACAGGTGGACGTCGCCGTTGTAGGCGAGCGCGACGAGCTTGCCGTCGGGTCGGTAGCGAACATTGTTGATGTTGGTCAGATCAAGCGGCGATTGACGGACGCGGAAGCCGGGGACGAGCATCTGAAACGGCGGCGGGTCGTCGACCGTCCGCAAGGGTCGCTCATCCCCCTTGGGGTCGGCGGCCCGGACCGCGTCGGTCAGCCCGCGATGCTTGGACGCGAGGTATTCGCCGACGGCCGCGCGCTCTGCTTCGGTCAACGCGCGGTCGTAGACGAGGACCTCGGCCACGTCGCCGTGGAAGAAGCCCTGGACGAACGGAGGGCGCGCGTCGTTGCTGTAGAACCGCGCGCCGAGCGTCAATTCGTCGATCGGCATTGCTTCCACGCGACGCTCGCGAGGCTTCTGCGGGAGGCCGTCGATCGTGGTCGCGACGGTTCCGGGGGATGTGGCGAGGATGGTTTCGATCGTCGCGAACGCGCCGAAACCGCGCGGGGACTCGAGGACGTTGAAGAAGCCGGTGAAGCCCTTGCCCTCGACGTTGAGCGCGTCGAACCGCGTCGAGGCGAGCGGCCCCAGGTCGACGGTGAATCCCGACGTGTAATCGTTGCGCCCCTGGGCGTTGGCGGCGAAGAAGCCGCGGAAGCCGCCCATGTTGGTCGTGGGCGCCGCGACGACGAAGACGGACGAGGTCGACAGGTCGTGATTCAACCCCGCGCATTCCAGGTAGTCGTCCTTGCCGTCGAACCGGGCGACCGATCGGCCGGCTGATACGACCAGGAGCGGCTGCGCCCCGGTCCGCCGCTGAAGGAAATCGCGGCGAGCGCCCGAGCCGTCGCACCAGAAGCCCAGGGGGGTGTCCGGCAGCACGCCCGGAGCGCTCCGGGCCGCGCGGGCCTCGACCTGCCGCCCGGCGTCGAGCCAGACGATCAGGCCGCCCTGGACCGGGAGCGTCTGATCGGCCCAGGGCTCGATCGCGGCCGGAGACGGGTTCTCAAGGCTCGCGAGAAGGAGCAGCGCCCCAACCAAGCGGATCAGAAAACTCCGATCGATACACATCCGGCTCGCTCCTTCCCTTCCAGTTTGGAGTGCGAGAACTTGCTCCCGCGCTCAATCGCGGCGCGGCGTCGAACCGCCGCACTCCGCATGAGCATAGCGCCCGTCGAAAGCTATTCGGCGCGGGGAGGGTTGAGGGTCTTGCTGGAGGTCACGTGCTTCATCAGTTCGTCGGGGCGGAGGAAATAGGTCTGCACGGCTTTGCCCTTGCTGAACAGCTTCTCGGCCTGGTCGTCGAAGTGGCCGCTCTCCTTGTGGTCGCTCGCGCCCAGCGGGTTGATCGAGTAGGATTCGGGAGGGTCGGTCATGATCACGACCTGGGTGGCGGTCTGGCCGGTGCGGCCGATCATCTGCTTGCCGTCGGCGGAGGGGTCGAACGACACGGCGCGGGGGGTGGCCATGGCGACGTCGCGGAACGAGCCGCCGCCGACGGGCCAGGTGCGGTCCCCCCCCCGGCGACCGACCCGGAAGTAACGGCCGAACGGAACCTCGACCTCGCCGAACATCGTCTTGAGCGTTCCGGCGCCCTTGCGGACGGCCTCGACGAGGGCCGCGTCGGTGACGCTCGGCGGGGGCTCGGTCTGCTTGGCGTCCTCGCCGCCGAGCGCGGTCTTGAACTGGTAATAGGCCATCGCGCCGATGGAGTCGGGATCGCTCCGGCGGTTCCAGTCGGCGATCTGGTTGTAGACGAGCCCGGGGTCGCCCCCCTTGTCGGCGTCGGTCGCGGCGTTCTCCCAGGCGTCCTTCAGCCGCGCCTGCCAGAGTTCGGCGTGCCAGACTTGCGTCGAGAAGGCGATTTCCAGGGCCGTTTCGGCGGTCACGTCATGAGCGGCGTCGAGTAGGTCGTTGACCATCTCGGAGCGCTGGTGGCGGACGCGGTCGTCGCGCTCGTTGTACAGGTACGGTCGGTCGGCGTAGAGCGAAGCGGGGGGGCCCCCCTGTTTGATCATCGCGCTGGGCGAGCAGTTGCAGTTCTGCATCCAGCCGCAGGCGGGGTTCTCGATCTGCAAGAGGTCCTCGAACGGATGGATGCCGACCCATTCGTTGGACGATTCCGAGCCGGCGATCGGCAGATGGGCTTCGGTCCCCCTGGCCCGGATCGGCACGCGGCCGTTGCGGACGTAGTAGACGTCGCCCTGAACGGTGGCGACCATGACGTTCTGCGACATCAATTGCAGACGTGAAAGCGCCAGCTTCATTTCACCAAGGTTCCGCGCCTTGAACATCTCGTACGACTGATCGGCGAGGCCGACCTCGTTGGTGTAGGGGATGGTCGCCGTGTAGGCCCGGCCGTCCTGGCGCGCAACGATCGGGCCCAGGTGCGAGTAGGGGAACTTCATCGCCTTGCGCTCGACCTTCTCGCCTTCCTTCACGCCGACGTCGACCCCGACGAGCGTCATGTCGCGCCATCGGCCGTCGTGCCGGTACTGGAGCGGGTTCGCCGGGTTGACCTCGAGTTCGAAGGAGTCGGACGTATCGGGGCCGCCGGTCGTCATGGCGACCGAGCAGTACCGGCTGTGGCCTAGCGTCGGCAACGGCATGCCCAGCAGGCAGACGCCGGCCGCGTTGTATTCGGGCGTGTAGACGCGGACCTGATAGAATCGGATCGCGTCGTACCAGCTTACGTGAGGATCGATGATCGCGACGGCCACTTTCGACGCCGATCGACTGGGGGCGATGAGCATCTGGTTCGAGCCGAGATAGGGGCCCGGGCTGAACTTGATTCCCGCATGCTCCATGTCGTGGATCGATTCCCCGACCGGCCAGTTCCAGATGATGTGGCGGCCGAACGCGATTGCGTCCCACGGGTGGATTTCCTGGGCCCACGATGGAACCTGGTCGGGGTGCTCCTTCATGAATTGCTTGACGCCGCGCTGGTAGGACTCGATCACCCCCCGGACCTTCAGCGAGACCTGAGCGTAGCGGTTACGGCTGATCTCGGCGTGGCGCATCAGGCGCTGCATCACGTCGTCCTGGAGAAACGAGGGGCCGAAGACCTCGGCCATCGTACCGTTGGCCCGCCGGTAGTTCTTGAGCAATTCTTCGAGGCGGTCCTCGGCCTGAGCGTAGCCGACCGCGTAACAGGCGTCTTCAAGCGTCGGCGCGAACACGTGGGGAATCCCGAATTCGTCGCGGTGGATCGTCGTCGCCTCGTCGGCCCTGGCTGAGGGGGCCGCGGCCACGACCGAAATCGCCAGGAGAAGCGGAAGCAAAGCCCGAAGACGTCGTATCATCGCGGTACCCTGTTGATCGCGCCTGATGGAACCGTGTCGCCTTGAAACCTCGGCCATTCTAATGAGCCCCGACGGTCGCAACCACCCGCGCGACGGCGAAAACCGTACACTCAAGATTCCGGACGACGGCGAGCCGACCGCTTGTCCCGGGATCATCGACGCCTGATGATGGCGTCGGACTTCACGCCCGAAGGAGGACGCATCATGTCGGTCTTCGCCGTCGCGGTTTCGCTCTGTCTCACGGCCGCCGGGCCGCCGCTTCGCCTCCACCCGGCCAACCAGCGCTACTTCGAGTTTCGAGGCCGACCGACGGTGCTCGTCGCCTCGGGCGAACACTACGGCGCGGTCTTGAACCTCGACTTCGATTTCGTCCGCTACCTAGACGCCCTGCACGCGCGCGGGCTCAACCTGACGCGGACGTTCTCCGGGACGTACCGCGAGGTCCCCGGTTCGTTCAAGATCAAGGACAACACGCTCGCGCCGACGCCGGGCCGGTACGCTTCACCCTGGGTGAGGAAGGGCGACAAGTACGACCTGGACGCGTTTGACGACGCTTACTTTCAACGCCTCAAGGCGTTCGTCTCCGCGGCGTCCGAGCGCGGCGTGGTCGTCGAGTACGTGCTGTTCTGCACGTTTTACGGCGACGAACTCTGGAAGGTCAATCCGATGAACGCAGTCAACAACGTCAATGAGATCGGCGATTGCGCTCGTACGGACGTCCTCACGCTCAAACATCCCCGGCTTCTCGATCGCCAACTCGCCTTCGTGCGTCGGGCGGTCGCGGAACTGAACGAGTTCGACAACGTTTATTTCGAGATCTGCAACGAGCCCTATTTCGGCGGCGTGACGCTCGACTGGCAGAACCGAATCGCCCGGGAGATCGCGGCGGTCGAGAAGGACCTGCCGAACAAACACCTGATCGCGCAGAACATCGCCAACGGCAGCGCCAAGGTCGAGAATCCCGACCCGCTCGTGTCGATATTCAACTTCCATTACGCGTCGCCGCCGATCGCAGTCGCCGAGAACCGAGAGTTGTCGCGGCCGATCGGCTTCGACGAGACGGGCTTCAAGGGGAACGGCGACGCGGTTTACCGTCGCGAGGCCTGGGAGTTCTTGCTGAGCGGAGGCGCGGTCTTCAGTCACCTCGACTACTCGTTCACCGTCGAGCACCCGGACGGGACCGCCAGGGTCGTCGACCCGACGCCCGGAGGAGGCGGGCCCGAGTTCCGCCGTCAATTGGCGGTGCTCAAGACCTTCATCGACGGTCTCGAACTGACGAAGACCAGGCCGACCTCCGCGCGACTTCTTTCGCCCGACGGCTCGGCCAAGCCGGCGATCGGGCTCGACGACGAAGCGAACGGCGTCCATCTGCTCTACACGGGCTTCGGCCCGCGCGCGCGGTTCGCGATTAAGCTTAGCCCGTATTTCTCACCCTATTGATTCGGAGTCGGTTTGGGAGCCGATTTCGC
>CALCIC010000772.1 GCA_937907405.1 uncultured Isosphaeraceae bacterium
CTGGAAACGCAACTGGTCCAGACCTTCGTGACCGTCGAGGCGGTCAAGCGAACCGTTTCGAGCACGACCTTGCGAGTCGACAACCGGCTGCCGTTCACGCTGTCGGCCGTCCGACTTCGCACCGGGACGTCGCCGGGGTCGCCGAGCGTGCCGTTCGCGGCGGTCGGCATCGGCCCCGCGCGGTCGGCCCTGCTGCCGATCCAGGCCGGCAAGGCGGTCGTCGAGGCCGTCGATCTCAACGGCCTGTAAGTCGAACCTAACCCTTTGGGTCGATCGAACGTAGTCACCCCGGAGCGCCGGTGGACCGATTTGCGCGGTCCCCCGGCGCTTCCCCGCGTTTACGCCCCGACGGGCCGGAGATCGCCCGACGGCTCTTGCCGGGGTTCGACTCTTGCCGCTAAGATAAGTTACTGGTGTATCTTGCGTGACCGCTCGCGCGGTCGGAACCGGGTCCGAACGCCGCCAATCCCTTGACGCGCGACTTCCCCATGCCCCTTGAGCGCCGACGAATCTACTTTTCGGGACGCGTCCAGGGGGTCGGATTTCGAGCGACGACGTCCTGGCTGGCGCGTGGGTTCGACGTCGTGGGCGTCGTGCGCAACCTTCACGACGGCCGGGTCGAGGTCGTCGCCGAGGGCGAGCCCGCCGAGCTTGACAGGTTCGTCGAGTCGATCCAGAGCGAGTTGAGTGGTTTCATCCGGAGCTTGGACGCCTCGACCGAGCCCGTCGAGGAGCGCTCGTTCACCGGTTTCGTGGTCCGTCCTTGAGCCGCCCGCCGCGGCCCTTCTGAAGCCTCGTCGTCCCGGATTCGTCATCATTCGATTCTTCGTCGTTTTCGACCTTCTTTCCGACTAGACCAGGGCACTATGAAATCACTCACCATTGCGATCGCGACCGCCAAGGAAACGATCCGGCAGCCCTCCTTCTTCGTGATCGCCTTCTTCGCCGCGGCGCTGCTCGTCGCCACGATCTTCGTGCCGTACTTCACGTTCGGCGAAGACATCAAGATGTACAAAGACACCGGACTGACGACCATCTCGTTCTTCTGCATGTTGCTGGCGCTGTTGACGGCCAGCTCGACGGTCGCGGAGGAGATCGAGGGCAAGACGGCCATCACGTTGCTCTCCAAGCCGATCAACCGCCGCCAGTTCATCGTCGGCAAGTTCCTCGGCATCGAGCTGGGCGTGCTGATCCTGTACGTGGTGCTGGGCGCGCTGTTCGCCGCGGGGGTCTGGTACAAGAACGCCTACGACATGCGGGAATCGGCCGGCTCGTCCGCCGAGAACGCCAAGCGACTGGCTCAGGTGATGCAGGTGCTGCCGGGCCTGGCGTTGGGGTTCTTCGAGGTGACGATCCTGACGGCGATCAGCGTGGCGATCTCGACCCGGCTGCCGATGCTGGTGAACCTGATCGTCTGCATCATGATCTTCTTCCTCGGCCACCTGAGCCCGGTGCTCGTCGAGGCGACCCAGAACGGCCAGCAGTTGATCCACTTCATGGCCCAGCTTTTCGCCTGGGTGCTGCCTCCCCTGGAGTTGTTCAACGCCGGGCCGTCGATCTCGACCGGAGCGGTCATCCCCTGGATGGGTTACGTTCTTCCTGCGTTCGGCGCTTGCGTGTTGTACAGTGGAGCAGCCATCTTCTTTGCGTTCCTGCTTTTCGAGGACCGCGATCTGGCGTGAGGCCGGCCCGTGATCGACGACCGTTGGAGCCGCCCCCCGTCCCGCGGAGGCGGCGACCCCGCTCCGTCCGACGCCGCGGCCGCCTCCAGGTCGAAGGTCCTCGCGGGCGCGTCGGAGAGCGGAGGCCCTGATCGTTCCTTGGTCCCCCAGCGGGGAGTTCACGCATGCAAGCGGCCGCATACCTTCGAGCACGTACGCTCCTCGGATCGAACCGAGACTCTCTGATCGCCCGAATCCTGGGGGTCCTCGAAGCGTTGGTTGCGATGGCCCTGCTGCTGGCGGCGGCCCTGTTCGTCTGGCTGCTCTCGTCGCGGGGCGTGGTGCACGTCACGCAGATCGGCGTGGGCGATTCAGTTCAGCACCACCAGCACTCCGACGCCGGGCTCGTGCCGCTGATCGCCTCGAACCTCCACGCGCGCAGCCCGGTCCACCGCGTCGCGGCCCGAGTCCTCGATCGGCTGACCTACGTCCTGCCCCCCTTGCGGAACAACGTGGGGGCGCTGGCGACCTTGATGGTGATCGGTCTGGTCTTCATCCTCTTGCTCTCGGCGCTGCGGCAGGCGCGGCGGGGCGCCGTCGCCCGCGCCGTCACCGGCCTCACCACCAACCTCCGGAATCAGATCCATCGCCAGATGTACCGGCTCGGCCAATCGTCGCTGCCGACCGAGGGGGTCGGCCCGGTCATCAACATCTGGACCCGCGAGGTCAACGACGTCCGGGACGCCCTGGTCGCCGATTTCGACGTCTTCCCCCGAATGATCGTGCTGGCGGTCGGCCTCCTGGCGCTGTCGCTTCTGACCTCGCCGACCTTGACCCTGTTTTTGTCGTCGCTGGGATTGCTGGTCTGGATCACCTCGCGGGTCCTCAATCGCGACGCGCGACAGGCCCACGACACGGCGCTGCGCGACGCCTCGGTACAGCTCTGCCTGCTGCACGAGGACCTCGGCCTCCTGCGGACAGTGCGGGTTTACGGGGTCGAAACCTACGACCGCCAGCGGTTCGACGAACACCTGGAGCGATTTCGAGAGGCCGACGCGCGGCGGTTCCTCACCGGCGGCAAGCCCTCGACCACGACCGCCCTGCTCTACGGCGCCGCCGCAACCTCCGCGCTCGGCCTGCTCGGCTACAACGTCCTGGTGACCGACCAGATCTCGATCGCCACGATGCTGATCCTCCTGGCCTCGCTGGCGGGCCTGGTCGTGCCGATCATCGAGTGGGATCGGATGCGGAAGGCGATCCGCCTGGCCGATCGATCGGCGACCGAGATCTTCGAGTTCCTGGAACGATCGACCGAGCTCCACCAGAACGTCGGCGCCGAGTTCCTGGCGCCGGTCAAGAACCAGATCGCCCTGGAAAACGTGACGCTGGAGAGCCGTTCCGGCCGCACCCTGCTCGATCGGGTCTCGGTCGAGATCCCCGCCCGCTCCCGCACGGCCCTCATGGGAATGGACGACGATTCGAAGCTCGCCCTCGCCTGCCTGATCCCAAGGCTCATCGACCCCCAGTCGGGCCGAGTCCGGATCGACGGCCGCGACCTCCGCGAGATGACCCTCGAATCGGTTCGGGCCCAGGTCGCCACGGTCCTTCAGGCCGACATGGTCTTCACGGACTCCATCCTGGTGAACATCGGCCTGGGCGATCCTCGGAACACCCTTCAGCGCGTCATCGAGGCCGCCAAGATCGCCCACGCCCACCACTTCATCCAGGACTTGCCCCACGGCTACGACACGGTGATCGGCCCGCTCGGCCACTACCTCAAGCCCGACGAACAGCTCCGGATCGCTCTGGCCAGGGCCTTCCTCCACGACCCGTCGATCATGATCGTCGAAGAGCCCGCCGCGCCGATCGACGACGAGATCCGGCTCCTCCTCGACGACACGATGACCCGCCTGGCGGCCGACCGCACGATGATCATCCTCCCTCACCGACTCGCCACCGTGATGGCCTGCGACCACGTGGCCCTGCTGGAGAGCGGCCGGGTCGTCGAGATGGACGCCCCGGCGAAGCTCCAGGCCGACAGCAAGTTGTTCCGTCACCTGCTCTACACCGAGTTCAACGAGTACGCCACCGGCGAGATCGAGGCCGGACAAGTCCCCGCGTGATCCGCCCCGGCCGCGCCGCGCCGGGCGTTCCGCGGGCGCTTGCTGCGGGAGGGCGAGCACGGATTCTCAGCAGAAGTCGTCGACGGTCGGCGTGAGGACGAGTTCCGGCACCCGGGCGCGCGGGTGCAGCTCGACCAGGAATTTCACGGCCGCCGCGACGTCCTCCGGCTGAAGGATCGCCGCCTTGCGCTCGGCGCCGACCGGGACCGGGCGGTTGTCGAGGATCGGCGTGTTCACCTCGCCGGGATAGATCACCGTCGACCGAATTCCCCGCTCGCGCTCCTCCCGACCAAGGCAAAGCCCCAGGGCCGCCTGGCCGAACTTCGACGCCGAGTAACCCGCGCCTCCCAGCGTGCTGGCCCGCAAGCCCGAGATCGAGCAAATCTGGACCACCAGACCGTTCTCCCGCGCGCGCATGCCCGGCAAAACCTCGTGGAGCAGGTTGTACGTCCCCGTGAGATTGGTCGCGATCATGAGGTCCCAATCCTCGGGCGTCAGGACGTCGAGCCCTCGGTTTCGGACGTTCGTCCCCGCGTTGCTGATCAGCACGTCGATCGTCGAGAACGCGGACTCGACCGTCTTCACCAACTGATTGACCGCCCCGCGATCGGCCACGTCGCAAGGCGCGAGAATCGCGCGATCGCCGTCCGTCAGCAACGCCCTGGTCGCTTCCAGCTTCTTGGGATCGCGCCCGACGAGCGCCACTCGCATCCCCATCGCCGACAACGCCTGGGCGATCCCCCGACCGATGCCGCTGCCCGCCCCCGTGACGATCGCGTTTTCCAGCTTCCGACCCTGACTCATGGTTCTGTTCCTCGACCCGCCGAAAACGAAAAGGCCCCGCGCTCGTGTGCCGGCGCGGGGCCCTGAGACTGACCTCGAATTGTAACCGGAGACGACCGTCCAGGCGAGGCGACGGCCCGCCTGATCAGTCCACCTTGGCGTTCCAGACGCGGACCCGGCCGCCGGCCCGCGTTCCGTCCACCGCGCCGGACCAACGGTTCATCGCTTGAACGAGCTGGCTCAAGCCGGCGGCTCCAATCGTCGTGCTCGACGCGGCCTTGACGACCTCGTTCGAGCTAAGCGGCTTGCCGTTGAGCACAAGCGCCACGTCCAGCCCTTGCTCCGAGATCGTCGCCGGCGGCGTCACGACCACCGGGGGGATCACGACCACCGGAGGAGTCACCACCGGGGGCGGAGTCACCACCACCGGGGGAGTCACCACCACCGGGGGCGGCGTCACGACCACCGGGGGAGTCACCACCACCGGGGGAGTCACCACCACCGGGGGAGTCACCACCACCGGGGGCGTGACGAGGGCTCCTGGTACGAGCGAGGCCGACCTGGCGAGGTCGAGGCGGCCGATCGTGATCCCGGTCACGGAGTCGTAGACCGGCCTGGCGCCCTGTTCGAGCCACCCGGTGATTTGGTCGACCGTCGGCATCGTGTGATATCGCGATTCGTAGAGCTGTTGAAGCAGCACGACCGAGCCGGAAACCAGAGGAGCGGCGAAGCTGGTGCCGTCGACCGTGGAATAGCCGGAGGCCCCGGAAGGGGCGACGATCCCCGCGCCGGGGGCGGCGACGACCGTGGCCGACGCGCCGCCGACGGCCGAGCCCAGGCGCTGGGCGTTCGCGACGAAGTTGTCGTTGACGTCGGTGGCGGTGACGCTGATGACGCCGTCGATGATCGACGTGAAGCCCTCGCCCTGCTGGCCGTTGAAGCTGTTGCCGGTCGCCGAGACCACGGGGATGTTCATCGCCTTGAGCTGCTGGACCAGCCCGGTGATCTTTTGGCCGACCCCCGCGTCCTGGGCGAACCAGTTGCGGGCGTAGTTGCCGCCGTTGGACAACGACATGTTCACGACCGTGATGTTGTAGTCGGAGTGGTGGTCGACGACCCACTGGAGGGCGGCGGCGATGTTGTCGAGGTTGGCCGCGTTGTCGTCGCCCGTGACCTTCAGCGCGACGACGTCGACTCCAGGCGCGACGCCCAGATGATCGGGCTCGGCGCCGCCGATCAGACCGGCCACGGAGGTCCCGTGCTCCGAGGTCGTCGCCAGCGGGTCGCCGTCGCCGGCGGCGAAGTCGTAGCCGGCGACCACCTTGGAGCCGGCGCCGAACCCGCCGCCCAGCGCCTTGTTGTTGTAGTTTACGCCGGTGTCGATCACCGCGACCGTCATCCCCTTGCCGTCGATGTTGTATTTCAGCCGCGTCGCCGCCGCGCCGATGATCGGGTCGAAGGCCGTAGGAGTCCCCACGGCGATCGCGCCGACCGGCGTCTCGGCGGTCCTCGCGAGCGACGCCCTCGCCAGGCCCGGCGCCCGCGAAGCGAACGCGCCCGGCCGAGCCGGGTTCGCATTCGCATTCATGCTCGCCCGAACATTGACTTTGGCGTTGACGTTGACGTTGACGTTGACCGAGGGCGTGGCGAGGGCCGCGACGCTCCGCGAACGATGCGCAGCCTCGACGCGCTGGACTGCGGCAGGATTCGGGAGGCGCGTCCCAAGCCCCGTCGAGAGCAAGACCCGCGTATCGAGCTGTTCCAACTCGACATGGAGGCGCTTGCGTCGAGAGTCTTTGGGACGGTTGCCATTCAGGGTCCAGGCCATAGAGCGAATCTCCCCAGACGGCCGCCAAACCATTGGCTCAGGCCGCCCCGCGATTCGGTTGTGAACACTCCCCTTCCATGGCGGAACCCGACTCGCCGGCCGTTTCCGCCCGGCGGCGAGTCGAAACCCGGAGAGTCCCCCCAGAGTCGGTCGGACTCGGTCGGGGCCCCTCGAAGCGCGTGACAAGGTTGTGTGGCGAGAGAAGGGCCGTCGGGCGTGCGAGGAGCGCGGCGCGAGGTCCGAAGACCTCGACGCGAGCGTCGATCTCCTCGTTCGCCCAGGGCCCTCCAGCCCGAGCGCGGAGAGTCGACGACGGGCCGGGATGGGATTCGAGGGGCTGGGGACACCCTCGACCGTTCACCCGGGGCCGGCGACTCGGCTACGAACGATCTCCGTCGGATCCGCCGCTCCTCGATCCGTCTTGCACCCCGTCTTGGGACGCACTAGAGTGAGGGCGAACCAGGTTGGCGCCGGTCGAGAACGGGTCTCCTCCGGTGCCCCTTGTATCGGATGCGGTCCGAGTCGAGGTCCGAAGGAAAAATGGAAAATGTCGCGGTGATTCCGGCGCGGTTCGCTTCGACCCGACTCCCCGGCAAACCCCTTTTATCCGCCACCGGGCGGCCGCTGATCCAGCACGTGGTCGAAGCCGCGCGACGCGCGAAATCGTTGCGACGCGTCGTCGTCGCCACCGACGACCAGCGGATCGCCGACGCCGTCGCGGCCTTCGGCGGCGAATTCGTGATGACCCGCGCCGACCACGCGACCGGCTCCGACCGCGTCGCCGAGGCCGCCTCGCTGCTCCCCGAAGCGGCGATCGTCGTCAACATCCAGGGGGACGAGCCCGAGATCGAAGGATCGACGATCGATCACTTGATCACGCTCCTGGAGAACGACCCCGAGGCCCCGATGGCCACGTTGGCGACCCCGATCCGCGACGAGGCCGTCTATCGCGACCCGTCGTGCGTCAAGGTCGTCGCCTCGTCGCGCGGCCGGGCGCTCTATTTTTCGAGGAGTCCGATCCCCTGCCATCGCGACGGCCTCCCCGACTTCGCCTCGGCCGAGCCCCCCGCCGCCTTCCTCCACCTGGGCCTCTACGCCTACCGCCGCGACTTCCTCCTGAAGATCGGCGGCCTGCCGCGCTCGCCCCTCGAAGCGGCCGAGAAGCTCGAACAGCTCCGCGTCCTCGAAGCCGGCTTTCCGATCGCCCTCGGCGTCGTCGACGAGTCCTGCATCGGCGTCGACACCCCGGAAGACTACGCCCGATTCGTCGAGCG
Organism: uncultured Isosphaeraceae bacterium; assembly: GCA_937907405.1. Lineage (GTDB taxonomy): Bacteria > Planctomycetota > Planctomycetia > Isosphaerales > Isosphaeraceae > Paludisphaera. The sequence goes on from CALCIC010000772.1 coordinate 7,670, forward strand.
CTGGCGACGGGCGCATCCGGGCTGAACGAGGAGGACGCGCGCATCCCTTCTCCCCCCCGGGAGAAGGTGGCCGGGACGGCCGGATGAGGGTCATGGGATTTCGAGGTCGATCGCGCGGGAATCCAAGAATCCGTGATGACTCCGACGA
>CALCIC010000773.1 GCA_937907405.1 uncultured Isosphaeraceae bacterium
CCCCTCCGGTCGGCGCCCCCTCATGGCGGACGGCGCCCGAGCCGTCGAAGGCCATGGCGCGGCCGTCCGCCGACGCGGCGACGACGAGCCCTCCAAGCCGGACGAGCGACCACCCCTCCCAGGGGATGTGTCGCGTCCAGAGGGGGGCCCCGCGGAGCCCGTGCCCGGTCAACTGCTGCCCGCGCCGAGAGAGTGAGACCCAGGCCAGTCCCGGGGGCGAACCTTCGGGGGCCTCGACCATCAAGGGAGGGTCGGAGGGGTCGAAGCCGGCCGTCTGGCTGACCTCGCCGGCCGGGTCGAAAACCAGGAGCCGGCCGTCGTTGGTCGTCGCGGCGGCGAACCCCTCGGAGCCGACCGCCAGATCCTCGATGGGGGTGGGCAGTTCGCGCTTCCAGATCCATCGGCCCGCGGGGGTCGCCCGGCCGATCCGGTCCCGCTCCTGCACGATCGCCAGGCCGAACGAGTCGGGCTTGATCACCAGATGGGTCAGCTCGACCAGACTCAAGTCGATTCGCTTCTGGGTGTTGCGTCGGAGGTCGCAAAGCGCGATCTGACGGTCGGTGGCCGCGGCCATCCAGCCGGGGGCCGTGCGGAGAATCCGGCCGACGCCGGTCAGTTCGGGGCCCGCGGCGATCTTCCGGCCCGAGGCGTCGAAGATCTCGAGTCGCCGAGGACTACTGAAGACCCCGACGCAAGGGGGGTCGTCGGAGACGGCCAGCACGGCGGTCTCGGCCTGATCCTCGGTCTGAACCGCCGCCGCCGTCCAGTCGGGCTGACGCACGGAGCCGGCGCGCCCCCGCGACCTGGATCGACCGCCCCCCCGCGCCTGGGTCGGTCGGGCCGACGCCGAGGTCTGCCTCCCCGCCGCCGGACCGAACAGGTCGAGCCGGGTGATCTCGCCGGTGGAGACGCCGTGGATCAGGTACCGACCCAGGGGGTCGATCTCCAGGGCGATCACCGGGCGGGGGAGTTGGGTCCGCCAGCGGACGTTGCCGGCCGAGTTCATGATCGCCAGCTCCCCTTCGAGCGTCGCCGCCGCGATCGATCGGCCGGGGAAGTCCGGAATCGCGTGGGAAACCGTGCCGCCAAGGTGGTAGGAACCTTCGTTGCGACCGTTCAGATCGAACCGCTGAATCCCGTGGGTGAAGCAACTGGCCAGGATCATCGACCCGTCGCCGCTGGCGGCCAGGCGGCCGACGTTCGACATAAGGCGATCATGCCACACGACTTCGGTCACAAGTCGTCCGGGCGTTCGGGACGGCTCGATCTCCACGCCCGCCAGCATGCCGAACGCGGCGGCCCCCACGATGAACGGGCGGTCGGGGATGAAGCACAGGTGAGCCATGGCCTGAATCGTCTCGATCCGTCCGGCGGCCTTGCCGTAGCGGCTCACCAGCGTCACGGCCCCTTGCCGGCTGCCGATCGCGACGTACCGGCCGAACGGATCGGTCGCCACGAACGAGGATTCGCTGGGCGCCGGGCGTTCGGAATGGATGTCGAAATCGCCGCTCATCAGCACCAACCCCGCGCCGTCGTGCTCGCACAAAAGCGCGATCAACGAACCGTCGTCGCTGATCGCGCCCGAGAGCACCTTGCTCGGCGCCCTCGCCGACGAGGTCGTCTCCCCCTGGACGGACAAGAGGTAAAGCTGCTCTCCCTCGTCCCAGGCCAGGATGCGGCCGGCTTCGCGGGCGAACGCCAACCCCTTCAGCGGCGAATCCGTGACCACTGTCCAGGCGACGTCGGGCTCGATCCGCGTCGTGTTCCGGTCGCTTATCTCGGACATGAAGGCCGTTTTCGCTCGAGGTGTCGGATTCGGGACCGGCGCTGGTCCCCATGCGCGGCTGCTCCGTCGATCGTCGCCTCTCGGGACGTCAAAGGCAATCCCCTTGAGACGTCGTCCACGTCGCCCGTCCCGGCGGACGAGGCATGACTCGAGCAACCCGAGGTGATGGGATCTCGTCCCCGCGAGCGTCAGACCTCGACGACGACCATGATCCCTCCCATGAACTCCACGAACTCGCTCGCCGATCGCGCCCTCTGACGATTGTAGAGTGGACGGCGGGTGGAATCTTGTAGAAAGGGGTGCTCGGCGGCCGAGCTTTGCTTGCGTCGGCGGAGTCGACCCGGTAAGATCTCAGGTTCAAAATCCCGAAACGCAAACGCCGGGACGGAACTGGTCTGGAGTTGATCGCATGTCGCTGGACAAGAGTCTCAAGAAGGCAAGTGGGCTGGGTGGAAAGCGTAACGTGCTGACCCGCGCGGAGCGCCTCGCCGTGCTTCAAGAAGACGAGAAGTGGAAGCCGGAGGCGGGCGTCTACAACCTGCCCAAGACGAAGTTTCGCCGGCTGGCCCCCGGTCAGTCGGGACCGAAGCGCCCGGCCGCCGCGAAGTAACCCGGCCGTCGCCGCCCTCGAATCGCGGTGGTGCGTTTGAGTCCCCCACGAAGGCGCAATCGAACGAATCGTCATGCCCCGGTTCGGGGCGCCCGACCTCATAAAAATGGGATCGGAGTTGCGAAACTTCATGGGGTGACGCGGGTTCCGTACTTGGACCCCGTGACCGCGGGCCGCGGTTCATCCACCTGGGGTCGAGTACGAACCCGTGCCGCCCAGGGGCTTTACGGCATTCAGATGGCTGGGGCGTCTTTTTCAGAGCAAGCGGATCGATCCCCGGCCCCGTGGTCGGGGATTTTGCTTGGCATGGCCGCCTGCCGCTCGTGGGAGGCCGCGCGAGCGTGCTCAGCGGTCGGAGTGGATCGCGTTGATTTGATCGATCAGCGCGAAATCACATTCCGTCAGGCCGCCGACGTCGTGGGTGGACATCTCGACCCGGACGGTGCGGAAGCTGACGACGAGATCAGGGTAATGATCAATCTTTTCCATCATTCCCGCGATCTGGTTGACGAACTCGATCGCACGACGGAATGAGGGGAATTGCCAGGTTCGGATCAGCATGTCCCCGTGCCGCTGCCAACCCTTGGCGGCCGGCAATTTGTCGAGGAGCTGCGCTTCGCTGAGCTTCGACATGGCGTTCTCTCCGCAACAAGGCACTGTCTCTCTGTGTCGCGAACGATCCGCCGACGGGCGCGGGTCGCGCCCACCGCGAGTGATCGCCCGTGTTCCAACTCCAATTATCACGACCCTTGCTCGTCTGAACAAGAGTCGATTTCCCCAGGAAGTTCGAGACGCGCGATGACCATGCCCGTCGTTCTCACCCTGTTCTGCACGCTGATCGTCGGAGTCAGCCTGCTGGGGGGCGTAACGCCGCTGGCCCTGGTGTTCAACCACACCCGACTGCAGGTCTACCTGAGCTTCTCCGCGGGCACCATGCTGGGCGCGGCGTTTTTCCACATGCTTCCCGAGGCCGTCGAGCTGGGCTCGCCCGGCACCGTCCGTTGGGCGGCCGTCGGGCTCCTCTCGCTGTTCTTCCTCGAACGCTTTTTCTCGTTCCACCATCACGAATCGTCCGGGACGAAGGCCCCCGACGGTCACGACCATCATGGTCACGACCACGGCGAATCGTCCGGTCACGCGCTGTCTTGGGGGACCGCGGCGTTCGGATTGGCCGTTCACTCGCTGGTCGGCGGCGTGGCCCTGGCGAGTGCGGCGGCGGCCGATTTCTCCGAACACAAAAGCCTGGGGGCGATGGGTTTAGGAGTATTCCTCGCAACCTTCCTGCACAAGCCGGCCGACGCCCTGACGATTGTGACCCTGATGCTTCGATCGGGCGTCTCAAGTCGCCTGGCTCATCTCGTGAACCTCGGCTTCGCCCTGATGATCCCGATGGGCGCCGCGCTCTTCTTCGTGGGGGTGGGAAATCTACCCCCCCAGAGCACGTCGACGCTGACGGCCGTCGCGCTGTCGTTCTCGGCGGGGACGTTCCTCTGCATCGCGCTCAGCGACGTGCTGCCCGAACTTCAGTTCCACTCGCATGATCGGTTCAAGCTCTCGGCCGCCCTGCTGGCGGGGTTCTTCCTGATGGTCGGCACCTCGGGCATCGAGTTGATGGAAGCGGCCCTCTGAGCCGTGGTTCAAGGCAGGTCGCGGTCGGCGCCGATTCCTTCTTGATAATTGCCGGTTTCGAGGGATCGTCCTCGGCTGGCGGGATCGTGTCAGGAAAGGAGTCGTGATGTCTAGGAGAAGGCGCCTGGTCTTCCTGGTCCTGGCGGTCGTCTCGGCCGTCGCCGGTTGCGCTTCGGGCGAGTCGTCGCGGAGACCCGAGCGAGCCGAGGGACCGACGATCGGCCACGACTTCAAATCCATGCCTCGCGGCAGGACGATCCCGGCGACCGGTTTGGGCGTCGATCTAGTGGACTTGCGTTCACGGGA
>CALCIC010000774.1 GCA_937907405.1 uncultured Isosphaeraceae bacterium
CGTTGGGCGTGGTGCCGGCCCTTGAGCTGACCTACCAGGTCTGGCAGGAGATCACCTGGAAGCACAGCCTGCGGATCTACGAATCGACGAAGGTCAGCGACGACGACGCCGTCCTCCTGTTCATCACCGGCGGCAGCAACGGCAGCCAGCCGGGCCGCGAGATGGAGCTGTTCGCCTTCACCCTGGCCAAGCTCACCGGCGCCCGGGTCGCGCTCTTGAGCCAGGTCCCCAACCAACCGCTGCTGGGCGACAAGAAGGAAGACGCTTTGATCGCCGAGACCTTCATCCGCTACCTGGAAACCAAGGACGAGAGCTGGCCGCTGCTGTTCCCGATGGTCAAAAGCGCCGTGCGCGCCATGGACGCCGTCCAGGCCTGGGCGAAGGAAGGGGGCAAGTTCGAGGTCAAGCGGTTCGTCGTCACCGGCGCATCGAAGCGCGGCTGGACGACCTGGCTCACCGGCGCGGTCGACGACCGGGTGATCGCCATCGCCCCGATGGTCATCGTCATGCTCAACCTGGGGACGCAAGGCCCCAACCAGCTCGACGTCTGGGGCGACTACAGCGAACAGATCGACGACTACGTCAAGCGAGGGCTGATGGAGACGTCCAAGGAAGGCGTCGGCGCCAAGCTCTGGGAGATGGTCGACCCGTTCACCTTCCGCCACCGTCTGAGCAAGCCCAAGATGCTGATCAACGGCTCCAACGATCCGTACTGGACGCTCAACGCGCTGGACCTCTACTGGGACGGCCTGGTCGGCCCCAAGTACCTGGTCGAACTGCCCAACGCGGGGCACGGCCTGGACTCGAACCGCGAGTGGGCCGTCAACGGCATCGCGGCCTTCTTCCGCGCCAGCATCAGCGGCCGGACGCTCCCCAAACTCGACTGGAAGTTCGAATCCGCCGACGGCCGGCACACTTTGAAGCTCAACGCCGAGCCCGCCCCCAAGTCGGCCCGACTCTGGACCGCCGAGGCCCCCAACCGCGACTTCCGGCGGTCGAAGTGGACGTCCTCGCCCCTTGATCCCGGCTCGGTCGTCACGGCCGAGATTCCTTCGGCCGAGAACGGCAACAAGGCCGCCTTCGCCTCGCTCGAATACGAGATCGACGGCATCCCCTACCGCCTGACCACCTCGTTCTTCGAACCCGGCGCGCCCGCCGCCAACAAGAACCCGAAGCCCCGGAAACGGGCCCTCGAACCCGTCGGCGCCTCGCGCTGAGCGGCCGTCCGAAGAAGAAATCAACCACGGAGGACGCTGAGGACGCCGAGGAATCAGGAGAGGGAATAGAAGAGAGAACAAGAGGGAATTCCAAGCAGAAGAATCGCGACGCGCTTCGCCCTTCTCCTTGCTCGAAATCCCCTCTCTCTTTCCTCCGCGTCTCCCCGCGTCCTCCGTGGTTGGTCCGTCTCTTCCCCGGTTCTCTCGTGGCCGCGTCCTCCGTGGTGGAATCCTTCTTCCGACCGATTCACGCGCGGGCCGGTTCCGGCCCGCGCGGTTTCGCCATCACGTCGAGCACGGTCGGCCCCGGCTTGCCCCATCGCCGGAAGAAGTAGCCGTGGCACGACACCGCCTGCTCGCGGTACGGCCGGTACTCCATCAAGATCCGGTGCGCCCGGGCCAGATTGTAATGCGGCATCACGCCGAAGACGTGGTGCGTCAGGTGGTAGTCCTGACCGTAAGGGAAGACGGCGAAGTTGAGGATCGGGTTGCAGTGGAAGTTCCGCGAGTGCGTGAACTCCCCTTCGTCCGAGGCGTTGCTGTGGTGCGCGATCTCGCGAAGCTGCATCAGGAACGGATAGACCGTCACCAGCGGGGCGACCCAGAACAGGAAGAAGATCGGCCACGAACCCGACAGATGCACCAAGCTGAGCATCGGCAGCCAGTACGCCCCGCGCAGGCATCGGCCGACCCGGAACCGATACACCCCCCTGGGCTCGCGCAGGCCGGTCGTCACGTTGGCGTTCTTGGCCTGACCGTACAGGTATTTCAGCAGCGACGGCAGCCACGCCGAAAGCACCACGTAGCGATACCAGAACCGCGACTTGACCATCGGAAACGGATAGCGGTCGGCGTCGAAGTGGAGCCGGGCCGCGTCGGGATCGCGCGCCGGATCGTTGAGATACCGATGGTGCCCCAGGTGAGTGATCCGAAACCGCTGCGTCATCGCCATCAGCGGGAACATGCAGAGCAGGTCCGAGGCCACCTCGTTCGCCAGCCGATTCCGGAACAGGGCGTAGTGCGACCCCTCGTGGCCGAGCCCCGACAACCGATGCTGGAACACCGCGACCACGACGATCCCCAGAACCGACAGCCCCGCGAACGCCGAGGTCGAGACGGCGCCGGCCGTCCAGGCCCCGTAAAGCCAGGCGCAGGCCGCGAGCGCGCCGACCAGGCCGACGTACTCGGCCGCGAGGTACGCGATGTTCGTGACGTTGTCGGCCCGGAGCAACGGAACCAGGGCGCTGTGCACCTGCTCCCAGCTTGCATCCGCCCCGTCCGTCGTCGCCGCCTTCGTCTCTACGATGCTCGCCATGAATGCACCGCCTGCCTCTGGTCGCCTACGACTCCTCAACCCATCCCGTCCACCAGGCACAACTGCAAGTCCTTTATTTTTTGCAGCCATCTCATTTTAACACATCGTAGGGTAGAATGGAGGGCGATTTCCCTGAGTCGGGCGAGAGCGGGTGAGCGTCTCGAAAGTGGGTGGGAAATCTCGTCCAGCAGAGGCGGTTGAT
>CALCIC010000775.1 GCA_937907405.1 uncultured Isosphaeraceae bacterium
GGTAAGGAGTCTCGCCGTAAAGCCCGGTGGCCCAGAGGTCGGCCGTGGGGACCGCGCTCAACCGGCCCGCCCCGGCCAGGAGCGCGAACTGGTTGAGGCCCGAGATCGTGTCGGCGTGGCCGATCAGCTCCTTGCCCGCCGCCTTGACGCGGCCGAACGCCTGGAGCAGCTCGCCGACCTGGGCGGAACCGATCGTCGGACCGGCGAGCACCACGACCACCGCCTTGACCGCCGGATCGCCGGCCGCCTTGTCGAGCCGCTCGACCAGCTTCCAGAGCGCTTCGCCGGTCTCGCCGCCGAAGTTGAAGACCTCCTCCGTCGGCGTCTCCTTCACCGTCCCCGTCATTCGGAACACGGCGATCCGGGCCTTGGGCGCCTCGGCCTTCTTCTCCTCCTTTTTGACCTCGGCTTCCTTCACCTTGGCCGCCTCGTCGGCCGGCTTATCCTGCGCCCGGGCCGTTCCTATCAGACCTGGCGCCGCGAGGCCGACGGCCGACGCGACGAGCCAGTTCATCCACTTCCGGTTCCGCGCACCGCTCATGATTTCATCCTTAATCGGGATCGCGCACGTTTCACTGCGAACACGTCCGTGCCGCCCGCGCGACGTGATCAAGCGGCAGGCGCTGGGGTATTCGATCGATCGGACCGCTTCTTGGACGGACCTCGGCCCTATCGTAGAGCAACCCCGGCGCGAAGGGCAATCGTCGTCTGACGAATGTACGAGAATCGATCAATCGAACAGGCGCAGTTGTTTGTCGCCGTCGCCGCCGGGCCGTCGGAACGCCTCGGCCGAGACGGGCCACGGGCGGACGTTGAGGTCGAGCCGTTTGCAGGAGAACCGGAAGACGCGGGAGATCAGCTCGGCCATCGGCCCCCGACCGCGCATCCGGGCGCCGAATTCGGCGCTGTTGAGCTTGCCATCGCGCATCGATCGGACGCGGTTGAGGATCTTGTCCTTGGCGTCGGGACGATGCCGTTGGAGCCAGTCTTCGAACAACGGAGCGACGGCCGAGGGAAGGCGGATCATGACGTGGCCGGCGGTCGTCGCGCCCGCTTTGGCGGCGGCTTCGAGGATCGTCGGGATCTCGTGGTCGTTGAGCCCGGGGATCACCGGCGCGACCATCCCCCCCGCCGGCACCCCGGCGTCGGCGAGCGCTCGGATCGCTTCCAGCCTGGCCGCCGGCCGGCTGGTCCTGGGTTCGAGCAGGGAAGCGAGCGCGGGGTTGAGGGTCGTGATCGAGACGAACACGCCGGCCGCCCGATGGCTCGCGAGCGTCGACAGCAGGTCGAGGTCGCGCGTGACCAGTCGATTCTTGGTCACGATGGTCGCCGCCTGCCGGAACTCGACCATCACCTCCAGGCACCGCCGCGTCAGTTTGAGCTTGCGCTCGATCGGTTGGTACGGGTCGGTGACGCCGCTGAGCGACAGCACCCGAGGCCGCCATCCGGGCGATTCCAGCTCGCGCCTCAAGAGCGCCGGCGCGTCGTGCTTCACCAGGATCTTGGTCTCGAAATCCAGGCCCGCCGACATGCCGAGATATTCGTGCGTCGGTCTCGCATAGCATTCAAACGATCCACAAAGTTCCCTCTATCCACCGTGTGATTTCCCTGTGAAAATGAGGGAATCGACAGCCTGCCGCCCTTCAAGCCCTCTCACTGAGGGCTTTTCTCTTTGCATGCATGCAATTGTTTCCTGAAAACCGACTTTCGAACTCAAAGTTGGAATTTGGAAAATATACCGACATCTTGATTTGAGGCCCAAAGTCTGATATCATGCTGGTTGCTCAGAGGATCGAGGGTTGACGTAGCCTCTGAGCAACCAAAAAAACCTGTGAGCGGGGAAAAACTAACCCGGCCTGACCAGCCCCTACCGGGGGGCTCTCGGTCCTCACAAGACGTAGGTAAGCCCTCCCCTGGACCCGGAATCGCCGTAGTGCTTGGTTTGCATGACATCATGCGTCTCGCCGGGTAGGCCAAGCAGGGGGATCGGTTATAAGCGTCAAGTCAATCCTCTGAACAAAGTGATGATCAAGAAGATTAAGGGGCTTTCAGAAGTCCCATTAAATCATACTTAATCATCTACCTACGGCAACCGGTACGTCTACCGTGACCTAGCCTTTCTAGGAGACCTCACGTCATCCTCGGAAAGGACAGCCAAATGGACCCCTACGATTATACGGGCCTACCCACCGAAGAACTCGACAACTTCGGAGTCCTGGGAGACAAGCCGACCCGACAAACCGTGATTCACATGATCAACAAAGCCCGTTGGTTGAAATCCGACAGGTCGAAGCCAGAGCCAGAATACAACGATCCGTTGACTGACTTCTGAGCACCTATGCACGCATGCGGTTAATTCCTAAAGTCCCCTGTCTCTATGAAAGGCAGGGAGACTTTTCAACCAATCGAAGCCTATCGCCCAAAATCGTTTCACTTGCCCGTCACCACCAATTGAACCAACCGCCCCACGTATGCTTCCTTGTCCATGTTGCGAATCGCCGGATCGCTTACCCATGGCGTCCAGACGTCCCGCATGCATCCCACTCCGCAGAACTCGCAAGCGTCCAGAGGCCATTTGGCATACCAAGCCGCCAAGTCCCTTCCCATCTCTAAATCCGTCGTCAGGTCATACCGGATGTCAACGGATTTGGCGAACCCCTCGGTGACTGCCGGATTTGAACCGATTGCATAACCCTGGGGGCACCTGAACAAAGTTCCGTCGCTTCGAAGCTGCG
>CALCIC010000776.1 GCA_937907405.1 uncultured Isosphaeraceae bacterium
CCGTTGGCCGTCATGAGGTCGAGTCGGCCGTCGTTGTCGGCGTCGAGGAAGGCGATCCCGAACCCGAGCAGGTAGCGGGACGGGGCGGCCAGGCCGACGGCGGCGGTTTCGTCGCCGAAGAGGCCCCCCCCCAGGTTGCGGAAGAAGGTCGTCGACTCGTTGTAGTAGTTCGTCACCGCGAGGTCCGGGAGGCCGTCGCCGTCGAGGTCGCCGCAGGCCGTCCCCATGCCGGCCTGGCTGGCGCCGGTCGCGTTCGAGGAGACTCCGGCGGTCAGGCCGTTCTCGACGAACTTGAAGCCTCCCTGGTTGAGGTACAGGTAGTCGGGGGTCATGTCGTTGGCGACGAAGAGGTCGATCCGGCCGTCCTCGTCGAGATCGGCGGCGACCACGCCGTATCCTCGGCCGTTGGTCTCGTGGAGCCCGCTTTCTCGGGTGACGTCGACGAATCGTCCGCCGTCGTTGCGGAAGACGTGGTCGGGCAGCGGCTCGAAGTCGAGCGGGCCGCAGTGGTAGACGGCGGGGTCGTCGGGGTCGATGCAATTCCGAGGATGGGCTTCGTCCCACCGAAAGTAGTGGCAGACGTAAAGGTCGAGGTCGCCGTCGCCGTCGAGGTCGGCCCAGGCGGCCGAGGTCGGCCAGTCGCGGTCGCCGTCGAGCCCGGCCTTCGCGGTCGCGTCCTCGAACGTCCCGTCGCCCCGGTTGCGATAGAGTGCGTAGCGCCGCCATCGGGTGAGGAACAGGTCGGGTCGGCCGTCGTTGTCGTAGTCGCCGACGGCGACGCCGTGGCCGTAACCGCCGGGCTTCGCGGCGATCCCCGCGCGCTCGGTGACGTCCTCGAACGCGCCGTTCCCCCGGTTGCGAAACAGGCGGGCTCGGGGGGAAACCGTCCCCCCTGGACGAAGAAGACGTCGAGCCAGCCGTCGCCGTCGTAGTCGAGCAAGCCGACCCCGCCGCTCGACGTGACCGGCGGGGTCAGGCTTCGGCGCGCGTCGCCGTTGTCCTGGGTGAACGTCAGGCCGGCCGGTTCCGCGTCGTCGACGAACGCGAGCGCCGCGGCTGCGGTCGACGACGCGTCCGCTCGCGAAGGCGCGGAGGCGGGGGGCGTCGCCAGGGACGCGGGGATCAGATCGGCCACGAACCGCGCCGGGGGGCGGTCCTCGACGGCTCGGGGTCTTGCGGCGCCGGCCGCGAGGTCGGCCCAGGCCGCGCCGTCGAATTCGCGGCCCAGCCGCCTGGCCAGCGCGGCGAGTTCGGACGCCCGCACGATCGGCTCGGGCCCGAACAGTTGTTTTCGATAGTCCTGGTCGAGGGCGTCGCTCTCGGTCTTGCGGGCTCGGAGCGACTGCGCCGCCTCGGCGCGTCCCGCCTTGATTTCGAGTTGAGCGAGCCGTTCCAGGGCCTCGGCGTCGACCGGATCGGCGTCGAGTCGGGCTTCGAGGGCCGACCGCAGCGCGCTCTCGTCGTCCGAGCGCTCGGCGAGCCAGAGTCGAAGCCGGGAGGCGTCGGCCTGGTCGGCCGGGACTCGGCCGAGGCATTCTCGGACGACGTCGGGGCGGTTCGCCGCCAGCGCCCAGTCCAAGCGGATTCGCCAGCAGGCGGGGTCGTCGGGGCGGCGGTCGAGGCAGCGGGCCAGGAGTTTCTCGGCCTCGTCGAGTCGATTCATCCGAACGGCCAGGTGGGCCTCGGCCAGCCAGACCCGGTCGTCGTCGGGGGCCTGGCTCCCGGCGCGTTCCAGGAGCTTTCGGACCCCCTCGGCGGGGTAGGGGTCGTGGTCGAGCTGATAGAGTCGCCGGAGGGTTTCCTCCTGACTCGTCATGACGTGGAAGCCCGCTTCGAGCCAGCGCTTCGCCTCGTCGAACCGGCCCTCGATGCGGAGGAGCAGGACCAGGCCCCACCGCGCCTCGGCCTGGTGGTCGCCGGGCCGCGCGCCGGCGTCGCGGAGGAGACGCTCGGATTCGTCGAATCGGCCTCGATCCATCTCGATCTTCGATCGCCGGGTCGCGACCCATCCGTACCGCGCCGAGGTCTCCGGAATCTGCGACCAGGCTTTCAGCGCCTGGTCGCCTCGGCCCCTCGCCTGCTCGCATACGCCCAGTTCGTACCAGGCTTCGTCCCAGTCCGGCCGGCGGTCGAGGAGCCGGGCGAGCAGGGTTCGCGCGGTGCTCATCCGACCCGCCTCCATCTCGGTTCGAGCGTCGGCGAGGAGGCCGCGATCGACGGCCCGCTCGCGCGCCCTCCAGACGGTCCAGCCGGCCGAGGCCGCCGCCCCGATCAGCGCGACCCCGACGACGATCCAACTCGTGCGCATGAAGGTAAGGTCCTCAGGGGGCCGCGGAGTCTGTCGCCGAAAGTCGCGTATTATCAGCCCGACGCGCAAGCGAGGGGATCGGCTCGGGACGGGCGTCGAGGTTCGGTGCGGGCGATCTGAATTCCACCCTCGCTTGCGCGTCGGGCTGAGGGTTCCGGTCCGCCGCTCCAGGCGGTCGGGTTCGCCGTCATCAGGCCGATCAGAGCCGCAGGTAGAATTTGTGCTTTTCCAGGTAATGGACGAACTGATAGCTGATCAGGAAGAAGACCCCCAGGCCGATCAGGCCGTACCAAAGCGGCGCGTCCTTGGGGACGACGCCGAGCACGGAGTGCTCCACGTAGTGGTGGATGATGTAGGCGGCCAGCGGGTTCTGGCCCAGGGTCCGGAAGACGCCGACCCGCAGGCCGGCCAGGTCGCAGACCGGAATGAAGCAGCCGTAGAGCGCCAGCGCGAAGCCTGACGAGAACAGGATGAACGGCAGGCTGACGAGCTTTTTGTTGATCTGCCAGAAGCTGCTGGGCCGGACGTTCTTGGGAGGGGGCTGGAAGAACGGCGGCGTGGCCAGGAGCGAGTCGAGCGAGCGGCCCTTGAGGTTGGCCCACGGGGGGGCCACCGGCGACGCCGCGACGTCTCCGACCACCTCGACGGACCCCTTGTCGGTGTCGTAAAGGGTGGCCACGCAGTTGAACGCGTAACCGACGAGCATCAGGACCGCGCCGACGCCGATCAGCCGACGCCAGGCGGCGGAAGGGGGGCGGCTCGCCATGAAGTCGTAGGTCAGCGAGCCGATGAGCATGGGGATCGACCATCCCACGATCCCGAAGAATCCGCCGTCCCACGCCCCCCCTTTCACGCCCCACAGGTCGTTCATCCAGTTCGGTTTGTTGTAGATGAAGTGGACGTTGAACGAGTGCGACATGATCGTGTAGACCACCATCAGCGCGGCCGTCGTGATCAGTTGCGTCCGCGCGCCGGCGGCGATCACGGGCAAGAGGAAGATCTGGCAGACGCCGATGATCGCCAGCACCTCCCAGAGGTTCGCCTTGAGGACGCCGCCGATCAACTGCCAGGCCCCCGGCCCGACGAGGTCCGACCACTTGTCCACGCCGAAGTCCTCATGGCCGTACATCACAATCGAGACCAGCACGAGCGCCAGACTCCGGACGATGAACTTCCAGTACGTGGCGGCCGGACCGATTTGCGGCAGCCTTCGAAGCACCGACAGCCGATACGAGAAGCCCGCCGCGAAGATGAAGCTGGGCATGATCGTGTCGGCGTAGCTGAAGTAATTGTCGTGGTGCTTGAGCACTTCCGGGAACGCCTTGAGCCCTCCCACGAAGTTCACCAGGAACATGCCGGCGACGGTGTAGCCGCGGAACTGGTCCATCGACGCGATGC
>CALCIC010000777.1 GCA_937907405.1 uncultured Isosphaeraceae bacterium
GACAGGCTGCTGCGGCTCGCGGCTTGACGCTCATGCAATCTCGGAAAGTGCAGCTATGATTCGATCGTCTCGCCCCCATCCCGCCGACCGGAGACTCGAAAACCACGCAACGCCCCGGCGCATCTGCTAAAATCCGCACAGGCGACGCCCGGACTTGAGCTGGGGCCGGAGGCCGCCGGGAGGGACGCGTCGATGAGCGAACACTCGAAAATCGAATGGACCGACGCCACCTGGAACCCGATCCGAGGGTGCGCCAAGATCAGCCCAGGGTGCGCGCACTGCTACGCCGAAACCTTCGCCGAGCGGTTCCGAGGAGTGCCGGGCCACCCTTATGAGCGCGGGTTCGACCTCCGAACCGTGCCCGAGCGCCTGGCCGACCCGCTCCGATGGCCCCGGCCCAGGTCGGTCTTCGTCAATTCGATGAGCGACTTGTTCCACGAGGACCTCGACGATGCGTCGATTGAAGCGGTCGTCCGGGTGATGCGGCTGGCCGACTGGCACACCTACCAGGTCTTGACCAAACGGGCGGACCGGCTGCAAACCCTTCTGGCCTCGAAACTTGGAGACGCGGCCGGGCTGCCCCACGTCTGGTGGGGCGTCAGCGTCGAGAACCGCCGTCACGGCCTTCCCCGGATACGAGCTCTCCAGAACGCCCCGGCCCAGGTCCGGTTCCTGTCGGTCGAGCCGCTCCTGGAAGACCTCGGCGTTTTGGACCTCGACGGGATCTCCTGGGTGATCGTCGGCGGCGAGAGCGGCCCCGGCGCCCGACCGCTCGCCCCCGATTGGGTCCGCTCGATCCGAGACCAGTGCCGCGCGGCCGACGTCGCGTTCTTCTTCAAGCAATGGGGAGGCGTCCGCAAGAGCCGGAACGGCCGCGAACTCGACGGGGCGGCCCACGATCAGATCCCTCCGCGCCCCTCCCGCCCCATCCCCTCGCTTAACGATCGCCGCGCCCTGATCGCCGAGCTCGAGGCCGAGCCCGCGGCCTCGGCCTTGATGATCCGGGAAAAACATCCCTCGATTTGGCACGGCTCGTAGTAAATTTAAGGTGTGCCGACTGATGTGGATCACCGACCCGACTCGACCCGAAGACGGCCGCGCGGCTCAAGGAAATCGGCGCGAACGAACCCAATTTCATGAGGCCGAAGCCCACGGGCCTCGCTCGCAACGTGTTTAACGCCAGAGGATTCAGCCGAACCCTGAGGAAACCTCCGCCCAACCCGACGCGCGAACGAACCCGATCTCGGGAGACGTCCGGAGCCCGGTGAAAGCAAGGGCGCGAACCATCGGAGGACCGCGAAAC
>CALCIC010000778.1 GCA_937907405.1 uncultured Isosphaeraceae bacterium
CTCCTATCAGGATCGTCACGGCGCGTCGGGGTTCATCGGGGGGAACGCGAAGAAGTCGCGAGGCGAACGGGTCGTCACGATGTAGGGAACGTAGCCGGGCGTGAGCGGCACCGGGCCGCCGGCACCCACGAAGTACTCGACCTTGGGCTGGTGGAGCATGCCCAGGGGAGCCCTCAGCAGGCCGTGAAGCTTGCTTCCGAGTCCCTTAAGGCACTGACTGCAACCCGCTCCGCCGCAGTTCGGGCAAGCGCCGCCGTGGCCGAGCCGCGAGAGCAGCCCGCAACCGCCGCACGATCCGCAGAGTCCGCCGTGCCCGCGGCCCGCGCCTCCGCAACCCGAGCAAGGGTCGCCGAAGCCCGATCCGCCGCAAGGTCCACAGCCGTTGCCGCCGCAAAGCTTGCAACGGAGCTTGTTCTTGAGCCCGCCGAGGTGCGAGTGAAGGCCGCCGAGTCCACATCCCGCCGCGCCGCAATCGACCTGGGCGGTCGGCACGATCGTCTGTCCCGCGGCCAGCGTCTGGCCGGATGCGGCGACTCCGGCGGGGTGATAGGGCGCGAAGCTCTTTTTGTGGTGCCCAGCGAGGACCGGTCCGGTCGCCGTGATCGCCCCGCAATCACCGGCGCCCATCCCCGATCCGTGCTTGTGGAACAGGCCGAGGCCCGAGCAGAATCCACAGCCCGCACCGTTGCCGTGCCCCAGGCCGCACTGGCTGCCGAGGCAGCCTCCGCCGCCGTTGCCGCAACCCTTGCCGAGACCATGAAGCTTGCCGCAGAGTCCGCAAGCTCCGCCGTGTCCCAACCCGTGGAGTTTGCCGCCGAGATGCGAGCCCAGTCCCAGGAGCGAGCCTTTCACATGCCCGACGCCCTTGGCCAGATGGCCGACGGGGTCCTTGGCGTAGTGACCATAAGGCACCGGCGGGGCGAAGTATTCGCCTCCGGTGTTCAGGTCGACCGCCGGAACCTCGCGGGGAAGCGTGGGGTGCAGATGAAAGCCGTCGGCCCTCGCCGACGCGCTCAGGCCCATCCCGAGCCCGACCGCCGCGCACAAGACGAATACGGCATCTCGCTGTTTTCCGAAACGCATAGTCAATCCCTTACCTATGTCGCGTGAATCCTCCTGAAGTTGTCCGGAAGCAAGCGAGCGGACGACCGAGACGACCCCGAGCTTCCTGTTCGGGCGGCGCACCTTCGATCTCTCGCGACCATCTTCTGGCCTTGCCATTGTCCATCGGTACGGCGAGCCCGCGTTCTCGACCGAATCCGAAGCTTTCCCAACGCAGAAAGGTCCGACCCCCCGGCGCAGGCCGAGAGATCGGACCATCTTGTTCAGGCGTCAAACTTGCGGCGAGGGCCGACGGCTGTCAACGCTCCTTCTTGCCGTAGACCATTGACGCGGGGAGGTCGGTGATCGGTCCCACGTTCTCTTCGTAGGAGATCGCCGCGTGGTGCTCGCGGCTCTTGTACGAGTTGGCGTCGCGGCGAAGCCGACGGAGGTCGGGCAGCCCGAGCAAGTGCGAGATGACCCGGGGGCGGCCCGCCTCTGGCCCTCCCATGGCCGTCTGCGGGGGGATCGTGCTGGTCGGCATGACCGAGGGGTCGTTCGAGGCCTGTCGAGGCCCGCCGGCCGCCATGGCGTTGAACGGCGTGAAATTCCCCTGGCTCGACCGGGAAATCCCGACCGGGGCCGGGTCGGAGCCGACGACCGCGTGGCCGGCCGGCATGTTCGACGCCGTCATCGCCCCGTTCGACACCGCGTGGCCGGCCGGGAAGGCGTCGAGCTCAGTGATCGTCACAGGGCCGACCACCGTCCCGCCCGCCTCGCACGAAGCGCAACCGGTCGAGCCGGCCGTCTGAACCTGCGGGTGATTGTGGCCGTGGCTGTGCCCCTGGTGGACGACCGAGCCCTGGGGGATGAACGACGGCGGCGGCGGCACGTCGATCCCGCTCTCGGCCTTGGCGCGGGCCCGCTGGCACTCGGTGCAATGCCGCGAACCCAGAAGGCCCTTATGATTGTGCCGGGCCGAGGGGGCGCCGGAGGCCGCATAAGCTCCGTCCATGCCCCGCTGGGGGGCCCCCGATTGCCCATGATCGAGAAGGATCGGCGCGGAGGACGTGTAGCCGCCGACCTGCTGAGCGGTCGCGGAGGTGGACAGAGGCGCCGCGAGGGCCGCCGCGAGCAGGCCCATGCTGAACCGTGTCGGGAAACGCATAAGGGAACTCCTTTCCCAAGGTCCGCGCTCGGCGTCGCGACGATGATCCTCGTCGGGACGGACGATGCGCCTAACCAGTGCGGTCGAGACCGGGCCGGCCTTCGTTTTGGTTCTCGACCTGTTGGCGCGGACGGAAGGATTCCACCTCCGCCCGCCCGACACCCCCGGGCCTCCGGCCCGAGGATGGCTTCGGCGCGGCGATCGACCGCAGCGCCAGGGCCTCCCGATACATCCGCTAATATCGGCGCGTCGCGGTCCGCCGCTTCGGGAAATCCGGATTTTAACGCCGAGGTCGTGTCAGCTGAACAGTTCGTCGATCGGCCTACCGTTGTCGACGATCTTGATCGGACGGCCGACGGGCGTCATATTCTCCTTGTCGGCGTCGACTTTGAGCGATCGGCAGATCGACGCCATCAGGTCGGTGACGACGACCGGGCGGACCTTGACTTCCGAGCCGTCGGCGCTTGACGCGCCGATGACCTGGCCCCCCTTGACCCCGCCGCCGGCCAGGGCGACGTTGAACACTCGGGGGAAGTGGTCGCGGCCGGCGTTGCCGTTGATCTTGGGGGTGCGGCCGAATTCGCCCATCCAGATCACGAGCGTGTCGGCGAGCCTCCCTCGCTGCTTGAGGTCGGTCACCAGGGTCGCGAACGCCGGATCGACCTGGCCGGCGAGGGTTGCGATCCGCTCGTTGTTCTGCTGGTGGGTGTCCCAGCCGTTCATCCGGACCTCGACGAACGTGACGCCCGACTCGACCAGCCGGCGGGCCAGCAGGCATCCCTGGCCGAACGGGGTCTTGCCGTAGCTTTCGCGAAGCCCGGGGCTTTCTTCGTCGAGGTTGAACGCCTTCATCGTCGGCGAGAGGACCATGCGAGCCGACTGCGTGTAGAGCGCACGATGGTCGCGGACGCGGTCGCCGCCGCCGGCCTGCTCGAAGCCGGCCTTCTCCAGGTGGTTGAGCAGGCCCAACCGCCGCTTGAACCGGGCGTCGGGCACGTTCGGCCGGGTGTTTTCGGGGGTTCGAAGCGGGTTGGAGACGACGAACGGCTCGAACGCCGCTCCCAAAAATCCCGCGCCGGCGGTCGGCCCGCCGATCGAGACGATGTGCGGCAGGTCGAACGCGGCGTCGCCGATCTCGGAAGCCGCCGAACAGCCGATGTGCGGGTGTCTGATCGTGGCGGTCGGCACATAGCCGGTGTGCATCTGATAGGTCGCGCGCTGGTGGTTGCCCTCCTTGCTCGTCATCGACCGGATCAGGGCGACGTCGGTCATGATCTTCGCGGTCCGTCCCCACGACTCGGCGATCGAGATCCCCGGCGCGGTCGTTTCGATGGCCTTGGTCGTCCCGCCGTGCTCGGTGCCCGGCTTGGGGTCGAAGGTCTCAAGCTGACTGGGGCCGCCGCTCATCCAGAGCAGGATGCATGACATGCGTTGCTTGCGAAGCTCGTCGGCCCGCAGCGTGATCAGGTCGGTGAAGCTGACCGGCAGCACCCCCCCCGCCGCCAGGGCCGAAGCGCCCCAGCCGATCGACCGCAGAAACGCGCGACGACCGACGACGCCGTCGCGATTCATGGCTACCTGGACGATGTTCGATTCGGTCTGCATGGCACGAGTCTCCCGGGCTGAAGCGGCTCTTGCGAACCAGTATGTGAAGGTCGCCGTCGATCGGGCGCTCGGAGATTTCCGAGCGCCGGGGATGGGGTTTCGATTCAGCGTCGCGAGATGAACTCGGTCGTGTTCAAGAGGCTCCAGTAAATGTCCTCGAACGCCTCGCTCCGGTCGCCGACGGCCGCCAGATGGTCGGCGCAGACCTTGACCTCCTTGGTGGTCGGCCGCCGGGC
>CALCIC010000779.1 GCA_937907405.1 uncultured Isosphaeraceae bacterium
CCTCGAAGCCAGAGCCCCGGCGGTCGCCAGAGCCCTCGAAGCCGGCATGCCCTCGCAATGGGCGTACCAGGGGGTCAGCCGAACCGCCCCATCGCGTCCCGGGCCTTCGCCCGGTCGGCTTCGGCGTAGATTTCCGTGACCGCCGGGGACGTGTGCCCCAGGACCGCCCGGGCGACGTCCAACCCGACTTCGCGGCGAAGCATCGTCGCGGCCGTGTGCCTGAGTTGGTGGGGATGCCATTCCGGGATGAGGGCCGCGTCCGGGTCGGCTTCCACCCGGGCCGCGTTCGCCCTTGCAACGGCCCTCGTTATCGCCTGGCGATAACTACCGGCCGTATACCGTTCGCCGGGCTGCTTGCGGGGCTTCCGCTTACTCCGGTCGACTTGCGACGGCTGGACCTTCGACGCCCGGGCCGCTCGCAAGTCCGCCATCCGTTCGGCGGTCGCTTCCCGGGGCGAGAAGACGAACGCCTGTAGCTCCGGGCGCAACCACGGGCGCAAGACCTCTTGCGCCGCCGGGCCGATGAAGATGGTCCGCGACTTCCCGTGATGCTCGGTCTTGTGGCTCCCGGGGACGTATTCCCAGATCGCCCCCGCCGTGTTCAAGTCGATGGTTCGCATCTGGCAAATCTCCCCCGGCCGCGCTCCGGTGAGGAGTTGCAACCGGACCATCGCCGCGATCGTCCGCGACGTGTGCTCCAACGTCGCTTCGACGTGCGCGGGGTGGACCGGCCGCACCGGGTCGGATTCGCGGGTTCCGGCTTCGCCCTTCCTCAGACCTTCGACGGAACGCAAGGCTTCCCAGACGGATTGGGACACAAGCTGTTCCGACACGCCCCACCGGAACATGCGGACGACGTTGCGGGTCCGCTTGTTCGCTTGGGTTCGACAGTTCCCGGCCTCGATGTAGCGTTGCCGGGTCGCCTTCAACGCCAGCGGGCCGAATTCCGCCGCCGGGGTCGCCCCGTAGACTTGGCGAACGGGCTTGAGAGCAGCCCGGATGTTGCCCGGCTCGTTCGACTTGTACCGGCCGTCGACATGCTTGAGGTAGGCGACCACCAGTTCCACGACGGTGATTCCGTCGCTGGCGACCGCCCGCCGCCCGTTGGCGAGCCACTCGCCGATGACGCGGTCGTATGCGTCTCGGCTGGTTTGCGTACCATGGGGGCCGAGATAAACGTCTCGGCCGTTGAGGGTCACGACGGCCTGGCCGGACGCCTTGTGACGACGATACGAAGGGGCTTGGGGATTCCTTGCGGGCATCGGGGTTGCTCCGTTCCACGGTATATACCGACTTGGAACGCCGCAACCCCGGCCGCACATTGGCCGGGGGTAAGCTCTAAATCGAGCCTTCGGCTGGGGTTGTGAAAGTATGCCCGGCGGGATTTGAACCTGCAACCTTCGGCTTCGGAGGCCGACGCTCTATCCAATTGAGCTACGGGCACGTGACCTACTCATTCCATCGTCGTTGGGTCGTGTTGTCAAGGCGACGTCGACTCGAACCGGAGGATTGCAAGGACCCGAGCTTGAGGCGAGCGGGGGGCGTCGGCCCCCTGTCTCTTGATCCGACGTCACGGAGACGGGGGATTAACGCCCCCGCTCGCCTGGGATTTTGCAATCGTCCCGTCGACCCGAACCGGCTCGTCGGCTTCGCTTCAATGAAAGCTCTTCAGCGCGCCCGCCTCGTCGTCGTAGATCGAGAACAGCGGCTCGAAGTGGCCGATGCGGAACGTGTCCCTTAAAACCGGCCCCAGGCCGCAGAGCCGGAGCTGGCCCTTGGCCTTTTTGACCTCGCGGTCGAGGTGCGCGAGCTGGCCGAGCATCGTACTGGAAACGTACTGGACGTTGCGAAAATTCAGCAAAATCTTGGCCTGATTCTGATCCTTGACCAGAGACTGCAACTCGTCGCCGATCTCCTCCACCAGAGCGGTCGCGTACATCAACTGGGACCCGACGAAGTCGACCACGGCGACGCCGTCGCGGTCGTCCACGCGGAGATGCTTGAGTTCCGGAACAGTCATGGAAGTCTCCTCCCGACGTTTGCTCGATCCCTGAGCGTTCCTGATCCGCGATCGAATCTCCCACCTGGAATTTGACGCATCGGACGGGGCTCGTCAATCCCGCCGATCGTTTCCGACCGCGGGCCGCGCCCCGAGATCAAGGTTCAGCACGTTTCGGACCGTTCGTGATCCAGTCCTCGTCGAAGACGGCCTGGTTGACGACGGATCGTCGCTCGGAGGTGTACACGACGTGGATCAGGCCGTCGCTCGCCTGGAACGCGTACGGGTAGGCGAAGTCCCCGGGCCCCTCGACGATGTTCCGGCGGATCGGCCAGGTGCGGTCGAGGTCGGGAGAAAGCGCCACGGTCAGGGGAGTCCGGCTGTTCATGCTGTCGTTGAAGAACAGAAGCAGCTTGCCGCCGCGCGTCTTGAGCAGGTCGACGGCCGCGTTGGGGTTCGGGAACGGCGAATCGGTCCCTTCCGCCCAGGTCAAACCGCCGTCGTGCGATTCGGATCGGACGATGTGGCCGATGGTCTCGGGCCGGTAGTCGCCGCTCCTCCGGCAGTAGGAGACGAGGTTGCCCGGCGACAGCTCCACGGGCGCGGGCTGCTCGTTGCCCCTGGGCGAATGGAGCGGACCGCTGCGAGTCCACTTGCTGGTCTTCGGGTCGTACCGCAGGAAGAACGAATACGTCCCGGGGCCGGTGAACTCCTGGTCGTCGCCGGTCTCGTGGTAAAGCGGAAGGAGGTACTCGCCGGTGCTCAGGACCAGAGGTCGGTTGCGAACCAGCGTCCCCTCCTCGAACACCAGCATCGAGGCGTCCGACCAGGTCGCGGCCCCGTCTCGGGAAATCTTGGCCGCCACCCGCGAGTTCGACCAGGTCGGCCCGTAGCGGACGACGTAGAACAACCAGACGACGCCGTCGGGCGCCTCCCAGACGACCGCGTTCCCCAGCGAGTTGAACGGGTCGTGGGCGATCCGCCGGGGCGGCGTCCACGTTTTGGCCCCCTTCGCCAGCCGCGACCCGAACACGCCCGTGTCGAGCGCGTATTCCCCCTCGCCCCCGTAATACACGAGGTAGAAGTCGCCGTTCTTCAGCTCGGTCATGCTGGCGGGATGCTTGTATCGACCGGTGGGGACCTCCGGCCCGAAGATCCGCTCGATCCGAAATTCCCCCCCCTCGCCGCGGGGGGCGAAACCGATCGGGGCGGCGAGCGCCAACCAGACGACGAGCGTTCTCGCGACGTTGCGATCCATGGAGAGCCACCTTGTTTGCATGGGTCGTCGATCCGGCCGTTTGGAAGCCGACGACCAATCGTGTCATCAGTCGACACGCGAAACAAGATCGTCGAGGGAAGTCGACCGCCGCCGTCGACGTCGAGGCGCGCGCGCCGTCGATACGATCGCCGCAATCGGGACGAACGGACGGATGCCTTCGACCGACGCCGACCGCGATCCGTTTCGACCGACGATCCCAACAAGCTCGCGATCGCGAGGTACACTGGATTGGAGGATTCTCGTAATCCCGAGCGCTCTTTGACAACTCATCCGCTTGAAGCGAACAACGACCGTCGTTGAGAATGGCGCGAAGGAACCCAAACCGAGGGCGCCCGGTCGGGATCGCGAGATCAAAGAAACCGCGCGATCAAAGCCAATCGCCGGGGTCGCCCGGGTCGGCTTCGGCTCGCGGAAACCGCGCGATCAAAGCCAATCGTCGGGCCGGACTCGCGGCTGGCATCGGCAATTAAGTCTTGATTCCGCAATGGGTTGAGCAGAAGGCCGGCGGCCGCTTCGTACTCGCGATCCGCGCGAAGGAAGCCAATTGGTCCGACGTCCGGCCGCATGGGGGATCGCGACATCCGCGCGAAGGAAGCCAATTGGTCCGACGTCCGGCCGCCGCGCCGAGGGCGAAAAACCGCGCGAAGGAACCCAATCCCGGGAGACTCCCGGCGGCTGGGCCGGAGGATCGGACGGTCGAAGATGGTCGTGAGGAACTCAACGGCGGATGGCGAAGGCGACGAGTCGCGTCCCGATCCGCATGAATCCGCG
>CALCIC010000780.1 GCA_937907405.1 uncultured Isosphaeraceae bacterium
CTGGACCACGCGGACCAGCTTGGCGCGCGTCTGCCCCTGGCAGACGATCCGGGTCGATCCGTCCGGGAACTTGAGCATCTTGAGCACGGTTCCCACGCAGATCGTCGGGAACAGGTCGTTGACTCCGGGGTTGTCGATCTCCGGGTGAAGCTGGCTGGCCAGACCGACGAGCCGCTCGCCGACCAACACTTCGTCCACCAGCCGAATCCCCCCCGGTCGATTGATCACCAGCGGGACGACCGTCTGCGGAAACACCAGATCGGAACGCAACGGCAAGAGAGGCAAGCGGTTGGCGCGGCCGCCGGTCGTCTCGCCGAGGCCCCCCACCGCGCGAGTCCGCCGCGCGCCCGTCCCCTTTCGTCGCGTCTCGCCAACCGCCGTTTCCGCATCGTCCAACCGCTTATCAGCTTGCGACACCTGCAACTTTTTAGTGCGTGGGGGCATGGATATTCGTTCTGCTCTCGCGCTCGATTGGCCGGTGGGCCTCATCCCGGGGTGGGAATCCGCTCGTGGAAAG
Organism: uncultured Isosphaeraceae bacterium; assembly: GCA_937907405.1. Classification (GTDB taxonomy): domain Bacteria; phylum Planctomycetota; class Planctomycetia; order Isosphaerales; family Isosphaeraceae; genus Paludisphaera. The sequence goes on from CALCIC010000780.1 coordinate 518, forward strand.
GACCATGCGATTCTCGGGGATGAGGCCCGCCAAGGGAAGGGGGGACCCCGCCGGTTCGTCGCCTTGCTCCATACACTGTCCGCTTGCAACTACCTACGCGGGAGTGCGCGGAATGAGACATGTCGCGAAACAACAACGTCGAACCCGGCCGCGTCATCGCTTCCACCAGTCGTCGTCGCCGACGCCCATCGACCGGGCGCTGTGCATCGACTGCAAGACCTGGTAATTCGTGAACGCGAAGAATCCGAAGAAGAGGGTCAAGAACATGTCGCCGCTGCGGACGCCCGCGACCACCGCCAGCAGGCCGGCGGTCACCAGCGAGAGGATGTGGTTCCGCCGGACGCCGTTCCTCGGGTCGACCACCGAGGAGATGATCTGGCTCGCCTGACCGCCGTCGAGCGGCCAGATCGGCAGCAGGTTGACGAACGTCCAGAGCAAGTTGATCCAGACGAGCATCCGGTACGCCTCGAAGACCAGGCTGGAATGCGGCCCGAACTTGCTGAGGCCGCTGACGAAGGCCCTCGGGTCGGCGTCGAAGCCCAGCAGCGCCAGGATGATGGCCAGATGCTCGGACGGCGAGATCCCGAGCAGGAGCGTGGACGCCGCCATCACGACCAGAAAGAGCAGAAACCCCGCGCCCGGGCCCGCCAGGATGACGGCCAGCCGCTGCCCGCGGGTCCCCTGACGCTCGGAGTAGCAAAGCCCCCCCATGCTGTAGAGCAGGATCCAGGGGGAGTCGCGGAAATGCTTGGACGTCAGGCCGTGGCCGAACTCGTGGACCAGGATCGACACGAACACGCAGCCCACCCAAAGCAGGACGCGCTCGATATTCTCGTCCTGCCAGCCGAGGATCGCCGAGACGAGCCAGAACATCGGATGAACGCGGACGGGAATGCCCAGCAGGGTGAATCTCAGGTCGTAGGGGGTCGTCGACGTGCCGAGCATCAGTTCCTCGCGTTCACGGTCGTGGGGGGGCGTCGGCGGGCGTTTACACCGACCTTCGGTTTGAACTAACATGGTAACGCGACGACCGCCCCGGCGGCCAACGGATCTCGACTTTCCTGAAATTCGGCGCGACTCCTCGTCCCCGCCGATCTCCTCAATCCCCTCATCGCAGCGATCGACGAGTCATGAAATTCACCAAGATGCACGGTTTGGGCAACGACTACGTTTACATGGAGACGTTCAACCAGCCCGAGCCTTCCGACCCGTCCGCGCTGGCCCGGACGATCAGCGACCGGCATTTCGGCGTCGGCTCGGACGGCCTGATCCTGATCATGCCCAGCCCGCGCGCCGACGCCCGGATGCGGATGTTCAACGCCGACGGCTCGGAAGGGGAGATGTGCGGCAACGGCGTCCGTTGCGTCGCCAAGTATCTGTACGACCACGGGATCGCGCGGAAGGAACGGGTGACCGTCGAGACCGGGCGCGGGGTGCTGTCGCTCGACCTCAAGATCGACCAGGGGGAGGCGAAGCTCGTCCGGGTCGACATGGGCGCGCCGATCCTCGAATCGGCCAAGATCCCGACGCTCCTCCCGGGCGATCCGCCGATCGACGTCCCGCTTCAGGTCGGCGACCAGACGCTCGCCGTGACGGCCGTCTGCACGGGCAATCCGCACGCGGTCATTTACGTGGACGACGTCGCGGCGTTCCCATTGGAGCGGTTGGGCCCGCTGATCGAGAACCATCCGATGTTCCCGAGGCGGGCGAACGTCCACATCGTCGAGGTC
>CALCIC010000781.1 GCA_937907405.1 uncultured Isosphaeraceae bacterium
GCCCAGCAACAGCAACGTCGGCTGCCAGATCGGTCGGTCCTTCCAGCCCAGGCCGAACCAGATGAACGCCGAGAGCGGCATCGAGACCATGATGCCGACGATCTCGCCCCAGACGTTGAGCCGCCACCAGAACCAGCGGAGCCAGGCCAGGGGCAGAGCCGGCGTGATCATCGCCGCGTTGATGAAGAAGACCCACGGCTGAATGTCGTCGATCCCGATCGCCAGCAGACTCGACAGGATCATCATCCCGACCATCACGAGCCGGGCGAACCGGATGTACTCGCGCTCCGAGCCGGTCGGCCGCAGGTGGCGGCGGTAAAGGTCGTTGACGACGAACGACGAGCCCCATTGCAGCATCGTGCCGACCGTCGACATGTAGCCGGCGAGCACCGCCGCGATGATCAGGCCGCCGAAGCCCGGCAACTTGTCGGCGTAGCGGACCACCAGATGCGACCAGACGCCGATCGACGGGGCCGTCGAGCCGTCGGGGAGCCGGATGTTCGCCTGGGTCGTCGTCTCGGCCACCGGAAACGCGGCGATCGCCAGCACCCCCAGGGGCAGCAGCGGGATCATCCGAACGACCAGGCTGAGCACGCAGTTGAGCATCTGGCCGAGCACCGCGTGCCGCTCGTCCTTCGCCGCCAGACAGCGCTGCGCCGTCCAACCCTCCCCCGCGCTGGGACTGCCGGCGAGGAACAGGCCGACGAGGATCAGCATGACGAAACTCATCGGATCGACGAACGTGTTCGTCCCCGACGACGGCGGATAGATCTGCCAGAAATCGGCCGGCCGGTTCGCCGTCGCCCTGGCGAGCATCTGCGCGTAACCGCCGTGCTCCTGGACGCCGAAGTACCAGAGGACGAACGCCGCGCCGAAGAAGATCCCGAACTGGGGCAGATCGATGTAGGCCGCGCCCAGGAGTCCGCCGAGCACCGTGTACGTCAGCGTCACCGCGCCGAAGACCACGACGATCGCCAACGGCGGCCAGCCGATCAACGGCGCCAGAAGCTGCGCCAGCATCGCCGATCCATAGCCGAGGAACACGGTCGCCCAGGCCAGACAGGCGTAGACGCCGTAGAACCCTCGAAAGACGGCGGCGCCCTTGCCCGAGTACCGCAGCTCGATCAGTTCGCCGGTCGTCACCACCCCGCTCCGCCGCCACATCTTCGCCCAGAACACGCCGACCAGAGGCATCCAGATCGGCCAGGCGATCCAGGCGATCTGGTTCAAGTACATGAACCCGCCCAGGAAGAACAGCCAGACCCACCCCCCCCCGGAATCGGAATACGTCGATACGTTGGCGAACCCGATCACCCACCAGGGCAGGCTCCGCTCGCCGATCAGGAAGCCGTCGGCGGACCTGGTCGCGGCGCGCGAGAACCACCAACCCAGGCCGACCATCGACGCGGCGTACAGGGCGACGATCGTCCAGTCGGCGGCGCCCAGGTCGAGCGTGGCCGCCGCGAAAAGCGGGGGCCGACTCATCGCGGATCCTCCAACGGCAGGTATCCCACGAACCCCGCGATCTTCCAGATCCCGTCGATCCGGTGGAGTCGGAAGATCGACTGCGCGGCGATCGACCAGACGCCGCCGTCCTTGAGCGGCGTCTCGTGGACGAACCGCTTCCAGACGAGCAGGCGGTCGGCGGCGAACTCGAATCGGGCCAGCCTGGTCATCCGGTACAGATGCCCCCGGTGATCGCCGTCGGCCAGGGGCGTCCGCAGGTATTCGTCGGCCATCCGCAGCCAGGCGGCGCGGTACGACTCGACCGTCGGGTAAGCGAGCGTCCAGGCGGCGGGGTCGGCCGATCCGTTCCCGGAAATCCCGTCGAACCGATCGGCCGCGAAGTCGTCCGCGACCGGCCCCCAGTCGGCGGCGGCGAACGCGTCGTTGTCTCGGGCGACCAGCATGTCCCAAAGCCCGGCGCGCTCCGGCTCGAGATCGCGGTCGAAGGGATTGACGTATGCGTCGCTCATGTCGCCCTTTCCGTGACGAGGGAGGCGCGGGGACGGAGCAGCCGATCCGAGTTCCGCCAGAGGACCGCTTCAAGATCGTCGGCGGCCAATCCCGCCTCGATCGTGTTGTCCAGCCGCTCGGCCAGGAGTTCCCAAGACCCGGGGTCGAAGTCCGAGCCGAAGAGGATCTTGTCGGCCCCGGCGGTCTCGACCAGATGGACCAGATCGCCGGGCCTCGACCCGCAGAAGCAGCCGTAAAGGTTGGGCAGGTCCCGAATGAGCTGGGCGGCCGGGTCGGTGTAGTCGGCCGATCCGGCGTGCCCCAGGAGGATCACGGCGTCAGGAACCCAACGCGCCAGGTCGGCGATCTGGAAGGTCGTCGAGTACGGCGGCGTGCCGTCGTGGAAGAGCACCGGGGTGCGCGTCCGGGCCGCGACCTTGAGGATCGCCGTCATGGCGTCGCGAAGCATGCTCGATGCGAACGCCTGGAGCCAGGGGTGGAACTTGATCCCCCGAAACTCGGGGAATTCCAGGCAGCGCTCCAGCTCGTCGACCGCCGCCGATCCTTCCTTGGGATCGACCGTCACGAACGGCACGAGCCGGTCGGGATGCTCCCGGCACCGCGCGAGGAGGGCGTCGTTGCGCCGGGGGCAGTCGCCGTAGAAGCCCATGATCGTGTAGACGCACGCGAGGTCCACGCCGAACCGGTCCATCGCCGCGATCATGTGCGACGCGGGGGGGATCGGCTTGTGCAGCCAGCGGTCGTCGAGGTGGGCGTGGAAGTCGATGATCCGCATGGTCGAGGGCCCCTCTCAGATGCCGTAGATTCGACGCGCGTTGTCGTGCAGGATCGCGCGACGGACCGCCGGATCGAGCTCCAGCCGGTCGATCGTCTTGAGGTTGACGGCGTAGCGGTTGCGAGGCTCGGCGCCGCCGAAGACCACGCGCGACGGGCCGTGGACCTCGACGATCCCGCGGATCGCCGCCCCCCAGATCATCGACGCGTCGAGATGCAGGTTGTCCGCCGACGCGACCGCCGAGGGGAGCTCGAACCACATGTCGGCGTAGCCGCCGAAGCCCGCGACGAAGTCCGTGCCGGGATGTTTGCGGGCGACCTCCGCCAGCGCCAGAATGTCCGCGTAAACATAAGCGCCCGTCTTCATCATGACCGGCCAGCCGTACTCGACGGCG
>CALCIC010000782.1 GCA_937907405.1 uncultured Isosphaeraceae bacterium
TTACATTGGGTTTCTGGGTTTCACGGTGGATTGGGAGCATCGGTTCGAGCCGTCGATGCCCGTGTACATGCAGGTGTCTCGGGGGGGCCTGACGCTTCACCTCAGCGAGCACCACGGCGATTGCTGCCCCGGTTCGACCGTCTACGTGCGGGCGAAGGGCCTCGACGCATACCACGCCGAGATCATGGCCAAGGGATACCCGATGATGAGGCCGGGGATCGAGGAAACCGACTGGAACACACGCGAGATGATCGTCACTGATCCCTTCGGCAACCGGCTCCGATTCGGCGAGCCGAAGCCGGCCTGACCGCGCCGCGGTCGTTTTGTTTCAAGCTTTTTGCTCCGGACGCTAAGAAACCGCTGCGCGGTTCGTTGTCCTTCCGTACGGGAACACGTCCCTTATCGAGGACCGTGATGGCAGGTCCGACGAACCTTGACGGCGAGGCCTGGGTGCGCGAGGCGGTGGCTCGATTCGAGGGGCCGCTCTTGCTCTACGCCCGCCGCCTCTTGACCGACGCCGAGTCGGCCCGCGACGTGGTGCAGGACGTCTTTCTGCGCCTCTGCGGGCAGTCGCGCGCCGAGATCGACGGGCACCTCGCCGAGTGGTTGTTCACGGTCTGCCGCAATCGGGCTCTGGACGTCCTGCGGAAGGAGCATCGTATGACTCAGTTGCATGAAGAACAGGTCAACCGCTGCCTGAGCCCCGTCCCCGGGCCGTCCGACGTCGCCGAACGTCACGACCTGGGGGCGCGCGTGCTGGCGCTCCTGGACACACTCCCCCCCAACCAGCGCGAGGTCATCCGTCTCAAGTTTCAGAACGGGTTCTCTTACCAGGAGATCAGCCGGATCAGCGGCCACAGCGTGTCGAACGTCGGCTACCTGATCCACGCCGGGATCAAAACGCTTCGCGGCCGTCTCTTCGACGGTCAACCGGCCGAGGCCAGAGCCTGAACACCAAGACATTGGAGGACCTGAAATGAACTTCGACATCGACGACCCCCGGCTCACGGCCTTCGCCCTGGGCGAGCTTGAAGAGGCCGACAAGCAAGACGTCGAACGCCTGCTCGCGGACCGGCCGGACCTGCGCAAGGACATCGACGAGATCGCCCTGACCGCCCGGTTGCTCTCGGAACAGCTCCACGACGAGCAAGCCCGCGAACTCACGCCGTCCCTCGACGGCCGCCCACTGGTTGCGTCCAAGCTCGTCGGCGCTCAACCCTCGCCGCCGACGTCATGGCGGCCCTCGCGGTCGTTCCTCTCGGCGATCGCCGCGCTTTTCCTGATCGCCACTCCCACCGTCTGGTTCCTGGCTCGACCGACCGCCCGCGTCGAGACGGGCTCCGCCCCGAACGCAATCGCCTCGGCCGAACCGTTCGGATGGAAGTCCAATCACCAGAAGGAAGCCCTTCCCGCCTCGGCGAAATCCAAGCCGATGGTGGCCATGCGAAACGAGGTCGTCCTGTCGACGGCCCCCACTCCCTTACTCGTGATCGAATCGGATTACCTGGAGGCCGCCGGGTCTACGGCCCTCCAATCCCCAGCCAAGATCGCGCCGAACGGCATGATGGGCGGCGGCAAGGCGCCGACGATGGGGCAAGGCATGGCGGGCGTCGGTGGAATGTCGGCGGGCGGCGCGGTGGCCCCCTACCGGGTCGATCCTGGAAATACCCTCGCCATGCGTCAAGCCGCACCCATGCCCCCCATGCCCCCGGGTCAGAATTTCGGTACGAAAAAGCTGGGCGACGTCACGACCGTCCCTCCAGGCGCCACAGCCAACTTGCTGTACGAGCAACTCCCCTTCCTGGAAGCGAGGGACGAAAGGCTGGCGGAACTCGCCAATAAAAGCAAGGAGGCGAGGTTGGGCCAGCAAATGCAAGGCCAGGGCCCGAATGGCGACCAGCAGCGCCAGGCCGGGCGGCAAGGCCAGACGGGGGAGGCTCAGAACCAGCAGCAGGCCCGATTCCATGACTTCGCGAAAGATGACGCCTCGCAGGCCTACCAGATGGCCCTCAGTCCGGATCGGTTCGGCCGGCAAGGCGAGGTCCGTCAAGGTGATCAAGCCCAGTCGGCCGGTCAGAATCCGTCGCAACCAGCCGAGCAGGTCGCTCTTCGAACGAAAATGGAGGCCGGCCGCGGGCTCGCCGAACGGGGATACGCTCCGCAGTCGCCGGCCGCTCTTCCAAAACCGTCGTCGCTGAGCGCGGGATTGGCTGTGGCGAATGGAGCGCCCCAGGAGAAGGCGCCTACCGTGGTCAACAACGAAAACCAAGCTCAACAGGCGGCCTCTCCCGAGCCACGGCTTCAGAGGGAGAACGAGGCGGTCCAGGAACTTGATGCGAACGTCCGCTTCGACGGCGTCGAGGAGAACCCGTTCGTGAAAGTCGGCGAGGAGGCGGTTTCGACCTTCTCGATCGACGTCGACACGGCGAGTTACGCCATCGTCCGGCGGTTGCTGACGCAGTCGAACACGCTGCCGCCGCGCGACGCGGTCAGGATCGAAGAGATGATCAACTATTTCCCCTATCAGGACGCCCCCCCGGCGGCGGACGGCCCCGACCCGTTCGCGGTCCATGTCGAGGTCGCCCGGTGCCCCTGGAACGCCGGCAACCGGCTCGCCCGGATCGGCGTCATGGGCAAGCCGATCGACCAGTCGGCCCGCAAGCCGAGCAACCTCGTGTTCCTGATCGACGTCTCCGGGTCGATGGATCAGCCCCACAAGCTGCCGCTGGTCCAGTGGGGCCTGCAACGGCTCGTCGAACAACTCGGCGAGAACGACCGGATCGCGATCGTCGTCTACGCCGGCGCCTCGGGCGTGGTGCTCCCCTCGACCTCGTGCCTGAACAAGGCCGAGATCATGTCGCGGATCGAGCAGCTTCATGCGGGCGGATCGACCAACGGCGGCGCGGGGATTCAACTCGCCTACGACCTGGCGGCCCAGAACTTCATCAACAACGGCGTCAACCGCGTGATCCTGGCGACGGACGGCGACTTCAACGTCGGCGTGACGGAGCAGGGCGACCTGGTCAAGCTGATCCAGGCCAAGGCCCAGGCGCCCAAGCAGGTCTTCCTGACGGTCCTCGGCTTCGGCATGGACAACCTCAAGGACGGCACGTTGGAGAAGCTGGCCGACAAGGGGAACGGCAATTACGCCTACATCGACACCCCGGAAGAGGCGTACAAGGTGCTCGTCCGCGAGATGGGCGCGACCCTTGAGACGATCGCCAAGGACGTCAAGATCCAGGTCGAGTTCAAGCCGAACAGCGTCAAGGCTTATCGGCTGATCGGCTACGAGAACCGCGTGATGCCCAACGAAGACTTCGCCGACGACCGCAAGGACGCCGGAGAGATCGGCGCGGGGAGCCACGTCACGGCCCTCTACGAGATCGTTCCGGCCGACGCCTCGGCGAAGGCCGACGCCGATTCGTTCGTCGTCAATCTCCGCTACAAGAAGCCGGCCGAATCGGCCAGCACGCTGATTCAGCGCCCGGTCGTCGACCGGGGGCTCGACTACCGTGAAGCCTCGGACGACTTCAAGTTCTCAACCGCGGTCGCCGGGTTCGGGATGCTGCTCCGGCGGTCGCCGTCGGCCGGCACGCTCACCTACCCCGGCGTCGTGGAGCTGGCCACGCCGTCCCTGGCCCACGACCCCTCGGGCTACCGCAAGGAATTCGTGGGACTCGTGCAGAAGGCCCAGCAACTCACCCAGGGGACGCGCTGAGCGTCGAAGATTGAAGCGAAAGCGACCACTCCGGGCCGGGGCGTCTCTCAAGACGCACCCGGCCTGCGGGGTTTTCGGGGTCAGCCCATGTTGACGAGATTGTACCCCCCCGCCGTGTCGGTGATCGCGTAGGGACGGCCCTCGGAGCCGGCGCGAGGCACCCAGTTCGGGCTCTCGTTGACGACGTTGATCAGGGGGACTTGCAACGTGTTGTAATGGTTGATCACGTCGAAGGTCACGGAGAACGTCGGCGCGCTGTTGAACGGGCCGCCGAACGCCGCGTAGTACGCCTGCCGGCCGCCGGAGGGGAGGGTGAAGTTCTGGAACCGGCCGAAATTGTAGGTCGACGCGGCGACGGCGAACGTCACCGGCCGCCGGGTCGTGTTGACGATCGTGATCACGCCCCAGTTGACGTAGTTCGCCGTTGAGCCGACGGGACCGCCGGGGCCGAATCCGGGATGCGGTCGGTTGATCGGCGCATGCACGCTCGGGGTGCCCCGCGGGAAGGGCGCCCGGAGCTGGGGATTGCGGTTCACGGTCAACCGGAAGTGTGCGGCGGGGCGATGAACCATCGGGCCCATGCCCGCCAACACCGTCGTCAAAAGCCGTTGTTCCGTCTCCTCCAGGCGAGGTCGGAACGCCTGCGGCGGGCGCTTGCTCATGGGGGGCGTCCTCGGTGTCAATCAATGTCGTCGTTCGCGCAACCTGCAAGAATACTTACCGCGCAATTGCAGATTGTCGAATTCACGAGACCGAATTGCATCGGGATCATTGGTGCCAGCGAGAGACCGATCCAGCAAGACGGGCTTATTCGCGAATTTGGCCGTCGCCGAAGACGATCCATTTGGTGCTGGTGAGCTCGTTGAGGCCGCAGGGGCCTCGGGCGTGATACTTGTCGGTGCTGATGCCGATTTCGGCGCCAAGGCCGAGCTGGCCGCCGTCGTTGAATCGGGTGCTGGCGTTGACGACGACCGCTGAGCTGTCGACCTCGGCGACGAACTTACGCGCCGCGGCGAGGTCGCGGGTGACGATCGTCTCCGTATGCGCCGAGCCGTGGCGGCCGATGTGCGCGATCGCCTCGTCGATCGAATCGACGACCTTGACCGCGAGGATCTTGTCGAGGAATTCGGTGTCCCAGTCCTCGGCCGTCGCCGCGGCCATGCCTGGCGCGACGGCCCTGGCCTCGGCGTCGCCGCGCATCTCGACGCCGGCGGCGGCGAGGGCTTCAGCCGCCCCGGGCAGCCAACTCGGCGCGATCGCGCGGTGCACGAGCAGGGTTTCGGCGGCGTTGCAGACCCCCGGGCGTTGCGCCTTGGCGTTGACGATGATCCGGGTGGCGATCTCGGGATCGGCCGCCTGGTCCACGTACACGGCGCAGATCCCGTCGTAGTGCTTCATCACCGGCATTCTGGCTTCCGCGACCACGCGCCGAATCAGGCCCTCGCCGCCTCGCGGGATCGCCAGGTCGATGAATTCCGGCAGCGCCAGCAGGTGGCCGACCGCCGCGCGATCCGTGGTCGAGATCAGTTCGACCGCGTGTTCGGGGAGTCCGCCGCGGGTCAATTCCTCGGCGAGAATCCGGTGCAGCGCGCGGTTGGAGTGGATCGCCTCCTT
>CALCIC010000783.1 GCA_937907405.1 uncultured Isosphaeraceae bacterium
TCAACCGCCTCTGCTGGACGAGATTTCCCACCCACTTTCGAGACGCTCACCCCCGTCGGGGGGCTTGCCTTACGAACGTCAGGGTTTCCGCGACGAACGAACCCAATTCAATTCTCCGCAAATATCGATTTCTAATAAAGTTACGGAACGCGACGCGAAAACGATCGAAGCCAATCCGCGATCGAATCGGGTGGTTGGGTCGAGGACGGTGGTCTGCTGGAGCCGGGACCGGGGCGACGATCCGACGGGCTTCATTTTTCGACGAACGGACCCATTCCGGCATGGGTCGACGGGGCGCGGCATGCGAGGTTCGGAAGCGGAAGTTTCAGGACGACCGAACCCAATTCCTCGGGAGGGACGGCAATCGGTCGGGGGAGCGGGTTTTGGGGTTGATGACGGGGTTCGGGCGGGATTATAACCGGATCGAATTTCCCGAGGGTCGGGCGACGAATCCATTGGCTTGCAAGGGAAGCGGGAAGGCGATGGCGAAGGTCGGCGGCGCCGACTTTGCGCGGGTCTCTCGATTCCCAGACGCTTTCTCCAGCAGGATGTGCGCAACATGGCTGAAGGTTCCGGTTTACCCCAAGCGGGCTGCGTGGTGGACCTGAAGGGGCAAACGGCCCTGGTGACGGGCGCCTCGCGGGGCATCGGCCGCGCGATCGCGGTCCGGCTGGCGTCCTGCGGGGCTAAGGTGGCCGGGGTGGCGCGGACGCTGGAAGGTCTTCAGGGGACGCTTGATGCGATCCGGGCCGCCGGGGGGGAGGCCGAGGGCTTCGCCGCCGACGTGGCCTCGTCCGAGGACGTCAAGCGGGTCGTCGACGAGGTCGAGGCGAAATACCAGAAGATTCATGTCCTTGTCAACAATGCGGGCGTCACCCGCGACGGGCTGATGCTCCGGATGGAGGACGAGGCCTGGGACCAGGTGATCGACACCAACCTCAAGGGGACGTTCCTGTTCTCCAGGGCGGTGGGCGCGGTCATGATGCGCGGGCGGTACGGCCGGATCGTGAACATCAGCAGCGTGTCGGGGATCAGAGGCAATCCGGGACAGGCGAACTATTCGGCCAGCAAGGCGGGGGTGATCGGGTTCAGCAAGACGATCGCTCGCGAGCTGGCCTCGCGGGGGATCACCGTCAACGTGGTCGCCCCGGGCTTCATCACCACCGACATGACCGACGTCCTGCCCGAGAAGATCAAGACCGAGGTGAAGGAGCGAATCCCGCTCAAGCGGCTGGGCGCCCCGGAGGACATTGCCGATCTGGTCTGCTACCTGAGCAGCCCCGGAGCAAGCTACGTGACCGGCCAGGTGATCGCGGTCGACGGCGGCATGACCGTCTGATCGACGCGTCGGGTCGGGCCGTTCGGATTCCGTCCCAGATCCGCGATGGAACCACCGATGCGATGGTACGTCGGCCGCCGTCGGAGGTCGAGGTCGCCCGAAATGGAGGGATCGCCCGATCCGTGACGGTCGTCGAATGGACAAGCTTTCCGGGTCATGCTATTTTGACTCAATTAATCAACCGAGCGGGAACGACGCGAAGGCCCCCCTTGATTCGGGGCTGGTCGCGTCGCTTGCTCTCCGGAGGTCCTGATTCGGTGCGACCCGCATCGCCGACGGCCTCCAACCGCCCCGGGACGAGGACGAAGACGCGGCACGACGGCCCCGAGCCGCCCCCCCGCCTCGCCGTCCTCGCCGGAAGGCGTCCCCGACCCGATCGTTTCCTCGAACAGAATCCAAGCCAGACCCTCGACCGCCGAGCGGCCCGCGTCCAGGAGACGAAGGCGACCGGCGGTCGTGACGACGGAATTCCAGAGCCATACGAGATCAGACCAGGAGGTCCGCCCGTGTCCGTGGAAGAGCGCGTAATCGAAATCGTCAGTGAGCAAATGGGAGTTTCCAAGGACCAGGTCAGCCGGGAGACCTCGTTCGTCAACGACCTCGGCGCCGATTCGCTCGACACCGTCGAGCTGGTCATGGAGTTCGAGGAAGAGTTCGACATCACCATCCCCGACGAGGAAGCCGAGAAGATCCAGACCGTGGGCCAGGCCATCGACTACATCGAGAAGCACGGCCACGGCGCGAAGTGAGGCGACCCGACCTGACCCGACCTAACCCGACCTCGCCGGCGTTGGTCCGCCGGTTCGCCGTCGGATCGCGCCCGAGTCGTTCCCAACGCCACAGGATCATTCCCGAGACGAGATGAATATGGGAGAGCCGCGACGCGTCGTCATCACCGGCATGGGGCTGGTCACGTCGCTGGGCGAGGACCTGAACCAGTTCTGGGAGGCGCTCTGCGCCGGTCGGAGCGGGGTCGGGCCCTTGACCCTGTTCGACACCACCGAATTCAAGGTTCATTTCGGCGGCCAGGTGCGCGACTGGGACTCGGTGGCGCGGTTCGGCGTGAAGGAGGCGCGGCACCTCGACCGGTTCGCCCAGTTCGCGCTGGCGGCCTCCGAGCACGCGGTGGCCGATTCGGGGATCGACTTCGCCAAGCTCCCCCCGGAACAGTGCGGGGTCATGATCGGGTCGGGGATCGGCGGGCTCAACGAGTTCGAGGCCCAGCACACGATCATGATGCAGAAGGGACCGTCCCGGATCAGTCCGTTCACGATCCCCAAGCTGATGGTCAACGCGGGGAGCGGCCAGGTGTCGATCCGGTGGGGGCTTCGCGGCCCGTGCTCGGCGATCGCCACCGCCTGCGCGTCGGCGACCAACGCCATCGGCGACGCACTCAAGCTGATCCAGTGCGGCGACGCCGACGTGATGATCACCGGCGGCAGCGAGACCGCCATCACCCATATGGGCCTGGGGGGCTTCGCGGCGCTCCGCGCGCTGTCGACCCGCAACGACGACCCCGAGCGCGCCAGCCGGCCGTTCGACCGCGACCGCGACGGCTTCGTGCTGTCCGAGGGGGCGGGGATCTTGATCGTCGAGGCCGAGGAGATCGCCCTGGCCCGCGGGGCCCGGATCTACGCCGAGCTGCTGGGCTACGGCATGGCGGGCGACGGCTACCATATCACGGCGCCCGACGAGGAAGGCCGGGGCGCGGCCCGCGCCATGAAGCGGTGCCTGGACGACGCCCGGGCCCCGATCGACTCCATCGACTACGTCAACGCGCACGGCACCAGCACCGGCCTGGGGGACCTCGCCGAGACCATCGCCATGAAGTCGGTCTTCGGACCGCACGCCAAGCGGCTGATGATCTCCAGCACCAAGAGCCAGCTCGGCCACCTCCTGGGCGCCTCGGGGGGGGTCGAGTTGATCGCCTCCGCCCTGGCCGTCGACACCGGCGTCCTTCCCCCCACCATCAACCTCGACGAACCCGGCGAGGGCTGCGACCTGGACTACATCCCCAACGTCGCCCGCGAGGTCCGGGTCGACCGCGTGATGTCCAACAGCTTCGGCTTCGGCGGCCACAACGCCAGCCTGCTGATCGGCCGCTACTCCCCGTCCCGCCGATCCTGAGATCGATCGGCGTCGAACGGGACGGGGGCGGAACCGAAGCAGGCCGAGATCGGTCATTTCAGGTCGAAGTCGAATCCCAGGATGTTGCCGTCCTCGGCGACCTCGACGACGATCCGGCTCTGAGAGTTGAAGCGGTCCGGGACGGGGTCCTTGAGAGCGGCGCCCGCGCGAAACGCCTGGATCGACTCCTCCAGACCGATTCCACTCACGCAGACCTGGTACTTGCCCGGAAACAACCCGTCCTCCTCGAGGATCGTATATTCGCCGTCGACGACCTCCGTCGCCGCGCCGAGCGAGCGGGTGCCGTCGGTCGGCAGGAATCGGATCGACCCCTTGGCCAGAGGACGGCCGTCCACACGGACCGCGCCGGAGACGGCTTGGGTGACTTCCGCCCCGCCGCCGCTGTAATCGACCACGAGGTATCCAAATCCAAGGGACGTCAACAAACCAAGCAAGCGCAGAAACAGAGTGACGGACATCGAAACTCCAATGGACGCCGTCGGTCGGCTCAGAGTCGAAGGACTCGCAAGACCGGCGGAAATCACGTCGGCGAGGGATCGGCCGCTCCGGACGCAAGACGGTCCGCCTGGGCTCAATCCAACTCTAGGTGGGAAACCTGCGGGGGGCGTGAACTTTCAACGGCGGGGCGTGTGCCCCACTTAATTGCATCATAGACGATCACGACCCGGATTTCCAGTCCAATCCGATCCACGACCGCCGGCGGGGTGAGCGTCTCGAAAGTGGGTGGGAAATCTCGTCCAGCAGAGGCGGTTGAT
>CALCIC010000784.1 GCA_937907405.1 uncultured Isosphaeraceae bacterium
AAGCAAGCAAGGCCATCCGGTCATCGCGTTTCGGTCTCGGTCTCGGACTCGAAGTAAGCCCGCCTCGCCGAGGCGTCGACGGGACGGGGGATCGTTCGTTCGATCCGGGCCTTTTGGTCCCAACGATACCAGCTTCCGCCGCCCCGAACCATCCTCGGAGCCCTGGGGGATTTCTGCTTTACAGCTTGCGACGGTTGGTGTTAAGATCCCGGCGCGGAGGGACGAAGGCGAGTCGACTCGGAACTCGCCCCGCGCACGGAAGGAGTCGTTGGAATGCTGGGATCGACGCTGTCGGCGGCTGATTATCTCGCGCGGGTTTGCCAGGAGATCGGGCGGCTCGACGTCCGTTCGATCGAGAACGTCAGCGACGTGATCGAGCGCGCTTACGACGCCGGCAGGTTCGTCTTCATCATTGGCAACGGCGGGTCGGGCGCCAACGCCTCGCACCTGTGTGAAGACCTGGCCAAGTGCACGCTCCGCGACTTCGAGAATCAGAAGCGGCTCAAGGTCCTCAGCCTCACCGACAACACGGCGGGCATCATGGCCTGGGCCAACGATGAGGGCTACGATCGGATCTTTGTTGAGCAGCTCAAGAATCTGGCCTCCCCCGGCGACGTTCTCCTGGCGATCTCCGGGTCGGGCAACAGTCCAAACATTCTGAAGGCCGTCGAGTGGGCCGAGGCCCATGGCCTTGAGACCGTCGGCTTCACCGGGTTCTCCGGGGGGAAGCTTCAGGCGACGGCCCGGCACAACCTCCATGTGGGAATCGACGACATGGGGATCGTCGAGTCGTTGCACCAGGTGGTCTATCACTGGCTGATCGACGACCTCAACCGCCGGTTCGCGGCCAAGATCCCGGCCCGCAACGGCGTCCACGCGAGCTGACGGCCGTGGACGGTCCCTGGCTTTTGGGAATCGAGATCGGCGGCACCAAGCTTCAGGTCGGGCTCGGCCGCCGTCCGGGCCTGATCGAGGTCCTGGAGCGCCGGGACGTCGTGCCGGCGCGCGGGGCTGAGGGGGTGCGCGCGCTGATCCGCGAGGCCTCCGCGGCGGCCCTCGCCGCGCGGTCGCTGACGACCGCCGACGTTCGGGGCGTCGGCGTCGGCTTCGGCGGGCCGGTCGACGCGCGGAACGGCCGCACGCAGGCGTCGTTTCAGATCGACGGCTGGACCGATTATCCGCTCGCCGACTGGATCAGGGGGCTCCTCGGAGTCGAGGCCGTTTCGATCCACAACGACGCCGACGCCGCCGGGCTCGCCGAGGCCCGGCTCGGCGCGGGGGTGGGATGCTCGCCGATCCTCTACCTGACGATCGGCAGCGGCGTCGGCGGGGCCCTGATCATCGACGGCCGGATCTACCGCGGCGCCGGCCTGGGGGCGGCGGAGATCGGTCATCTCAACGTGCCTGGACCGGACGGCGCCTCTCCCGAGCTGGAACACGTCGCCTCCGGCTGGGGGATCGCCCGGGCCGCGCGGATCAGGGCCGCCGAGGTCGTCGCCCGAGGCGAGGACTGGGAGGTCCTGGAAGCAGCGGGCGGGGACGTCGAGCGGATCACGACCATCATGGTCGCACGGGCCGCCGATCGCGGAGACGAGCGGAGTTTGGCCCTGCTCGATCGGGCTTGCCGCGCGTTGGCGTTCGCGCTCCGCCAGGCCGTCGCCCTGATCGCCCCCCGGCGGATCATCCTCGGCGGCGGCGTCTCGCTGATCGGCGAGCGGCTCTGGTTCGAGCCCATTCGCCGGCTGGTC
>CALCIC010000785.1 GCA_937907405.1 uncultured Isosphaeraceae bacterium
AAGCGGGCCAGCGGGTCGGCTTCGAAGGGAGAGAACTTGAGGCCGTCGTTGATCGCCCTGGTCACGGGCCCGTCGACCAACCCCCCGACGGGCAAGTGATGGGCCAGTCTGTAGAACATATGATGAGGCCGGCTCGACGCCACGCCGTCGGCGGGCTCGCCGACGACGAACGAGACGTCCCAAGGGTTTCGGCCGAAAATCCAGTCGCGGGCCTCGGCGGCGAGCGACCGAAACCGACCGTCGCCGGTCATCCGCTCGTAGAGCGTCGCCTGCGTGGCGAGGGCGATCACGTCGTTGGTCGAGCACCAGACCAGGGGGGTGCCGATCCGGTAGGGGTTCCGCAAGGCCCGCTCGCGGATGCGTTCCAGGCCCAGCCGGTAGTATTCGGCGAGTCGCTTTTGGACGGGTGGCTCGACCAGCTCGTAGAGCCTCCAGTGGGCGAGGTTCACGTATGGGAAGAACTCGTAGTGGCCGTGGGCGTCCCGGCCCATCCAGGCGTTGTCGCCGGCCTTGTCGGCGTACGCGACGGCCTCGGCCAGGTAGCGTGGCTCGCGGGTCGCGCGATAGAGCTCCACGGCGGCCCAT
The DNA here is from genome assembly GCA_937907405.1 of uncultured Isosphaeraceae bacterium. GTDB lineage: Bacteria > Planctomycetota > Planctomycetia > Isosphaerales > Isosphaeraceae > Paludisphaera. The sequence continues at coordinate 586 of CALCIC010000785.1, forward strand.
TCCAGGTCGTCGAAGTACGTGCTTTCACCGTAATAATGGGGGGCCAGGACGGGGACCGACATCGCGCATCCGGGATTGTCCTGGGCCAGCTTGTACATCGACCGGGCCGCGTCGAGGTCGCCCGAAAGCGTCATCGCGGCCGAACAACGGCCCGCGAGGCTGGCCTTGCCCGTCGACTGGTTCCTGTATTTCGGCCCCTCGGGCCTCCCGGTCGCCGGCCAGGCGGACCTCGGTCCGCCGGGGCCCCAGCCGTAGTCGGACTGGTCGTCGTCCCAGAGCGTTTGCGGCGGCCGGTGGTCGCGGTCGTCGCCGATCTGAACGTAAATCACGTCCGGCTTCGGGTGCAGCTTCCTGATCAAGGGGGCGCCGTGGCGGGCCTCGGCCTGGGCGCCCTCCCCCTTGATCAGCTTGAGGGCGGCGACGCAGTACGAGGTTGTGATCATATGCTTGAGCCGGTCGGCCGCGTCGTGCCAACCGCCGACCAGGTCCACCTTGTCGCCCGTCACGGTGTCGATCGCGTCTTGCTGATGGCACTTCTTGCCGGTGACCGGGTTGTCGCCGCACCGTTGAAGCCTCATGAATTCAAGCAGCGCGGCGGGGGTCTTCGCGTAGGCGTCGTCGCCGATCGCGAACCCGGGCGACTTCACCTCGCCGAACGCGATGCGATGCCGCCCCGGGGCCCGAACGGCCGTGAAGTCGAGTCGGTAATTGTGAGCGAACGGCCCCCAGGCGCCCTGATCGGGACCGATCGACGCCTTCAGGCCCCCGACTTCGAACTCGCCCGACAGCGGCTGATCGCTGGAGAGCACCGCGATCTTGGGATCGTCGGGCAGATAGCCGACCTGGTTGACCCGAATCCATGGGCCCGGCCCCGAGGCCGGCCTGGCTTCCTCGGCGCGAACTGGGACGCACAGGGCCGTCAGCATCAGCGCGGCGAGAAACCGACTAGCGACGCGATCTCTCATGACCGATCTCCGGCTTCCTCGATTTTCGGACGCGGGCGAAGCGCGTACGCCTGATCAGGATACCACGCCGGAAAGCTCGGGACGAGGGCCTGGACTCGCCTTGTTTTTCAAGGCGACGCGACCGATCATCAAGCCAGACGCCGGATGTTCGGTCGTTCGATCCTTACTTCGAGACCCCCGCGACGATGGCCGTTCTCAGACAGATCGCCCAGCTTGGCAACCCCGTGCTTCGCGCGCCCGCCGCGACCGTGCCGTTCCCGTTGTCGGACGAGGCGCGCGCCTTGATCGACGACATGCTGGAAACCCTGCGCGACGCCGACGGCGTGGGCCTCGCCGCGCCCCAGGTCCATCAGCCGCTTCAGATCATGATCGTCGCGTCGCGACCGAACCCGCGCTATCCCGAGGCCGTCGAGATGGATCCGCTCGTGGTCGTCAACCCCGAGGTCGTCGAGCGGTCGACCGAACTGGTCAAGGGCTGGGAAGGATGCCTGAGCATCCCGGGCCTGCGGGGCGAAGTCGCGCGGCACCAGCGAATCAAGGCGCGGTACCAAACCGTCCACGGCGAGTCCGTCGTTCGCGAATTCGACGGCTTCATCGCCCGGATCTTCCAGCACGAGGACGACCACCTCCGCGGGGTGGTCTTCCTCGACCGACTCGAAAACGGCGATCGACTGGCCACCGAGCGCGAATACCAGAAGCGATTCGCGCGCGGCTGACCCGACGATCGTTCACGCGGACTCGGGCGCGGCCGCGAGCTTCGTCACCAGCACCAC
>CALCIC010000786.1 GCA_937907405.1 uncultured Isosphaeraceae bacterium
CGTCGTTCGACGACAACCGCCGCTCCGCCGCCGACGCGTCGGCGACCGGCGGTCGCCGCTCGAACGACTTGGGCCCGAACGCCTCGATGTAGCCGCGGCTCTCGGGCGTCTGGTCGTAGTCGAGCGCGGCGAACCGGATGTCCTCGACGTCCATGGTGATCCCGTAGCCGAAGACGAGCATCAGCAACATCGAGCCGATGAAGGCGAACGCCAGCCGGACCGGATCGCGGAGGATTTCCAGAGTCTCGCGCCGGGTGTAAGCCAGCAGACGGCCCAGCTTGATCGGCGAGGCCGAGCCGCGCGTCGTGCGCGCGCCGGTCGACCCGAGCGCTTTCGCCAGCGCCTCGCGGGCGGCGCCGGCCTGCTCCCCGCCGGCCGACTCGCCGATCGCGTCCTCCATGTAGCCGATGAACGCCGATTCCAGATCGGGCGCCCCGCGCGCGGCGATCAGGGCCGAGGGGACGTCGCAGGCCAGCACCCTTCCGGCATGCATCAGCGAGATCCGATCGCACCGAAGCGCCTCGTTCATGAAGTGCGTCGTGATGAAGATCGTGATGCCGTCCCCCCGGGAAAGCTCGATCAGCAGCTCCCAGAACTCGTCGCGAGCCACCGGGTCGACCCCCGACGTCGGCTCGTCGAGGATCAGGATCTCCGGCTCGTGAAGCACCGCCACCGCCAGCGAGAGCCGCTGTCGCAGCCCCAGCGGCAGCGCTTCCGACGGATGATCGAGATACGGCGCCAGGTCGAACCGCTGGACCAGGCCGTCGATCCGACCCGCCATCGCGTCGGGCGGAAGATGGAACAACCGCGCGTGCAGCCAGAGGTTTTGCGCGACGGTAAGCTCGCCGTACAGCGAGAACGACTGCGACATGTAACCGACCCGCTTGCGGACTTCGAGACTCCCCGCGTCGACCGTCTTGCCGAACAGCAGGGCTTCCCCCTCGGTGGCCGGCAGCAACCCGGTCAGCATCTTCATCGTCGTCGACTTGCCGCACCCGTTCGAGCCGAGGAAGCCGAAGATCTCGCCCCGCTCGATCGTGAAACTCACGTCGTCGACGGCCGTGAAGGCGCCGAACCGTTTGGTGAGACGCCGCGCCGCGATCGCCGGCTCGCCGGTCGCCGGGGGGCGCGGCGGGATCGTCAGTTTCTTGGCCCCCCCGCGCTTCTCCTCGGGCAACAGGGCGACGAACGCGTCTTCGAGGTCGTCGCAGCCGGTGCGCTCCTGGATGTCGCCAGGCGTCCCCACGGCCAGGATTCGGCCGGCGTCCATCACCATCAACCAGTCGAACGCGCGGGCTTCGTCCATGTAGGCCGTCGAGACCAGCACGCTCATCTCAGGGCGGGCCGTGCGGATGGCGTCGATCAGCGACCAGAATTGTCGCCTCGAAAGGGGGTCGACCCCCGTCGTCGGCTCGTCGAGGATCAGCAGGTCGGGCTCGTGGACGAGCGCGCCGCAGAGGCTCACCTTCTGTTTCATGCCTCCCGACAGCTTGCCGGCCGGCCGGTTCGGGAACGGACCCAGGCCCGTCGCTTCCAGCAGCGCGGCGATCCGCTGGCGGCTCTCGGCGGCCGAGAGTCCGAACAGCCTGGCGAAGAAGTCGATGTTCTCGAAGACGCTCAGCTCGGGGTAAAGGTTCTTGCCCAGTCCCTGGGGCATGTAGGCGATCCGCGTGCAGACGTCGCGTCGATGCGCGTCGTCGGCCATGTCGCCGCCGAGCACGAAGACCTTGCCGCTCTGGATCTTCTTCGCCCCGGCGATCAACCCCATCAGGCTCGATTTGCCGACGCCGTCGGGACCGAGCAGGCCGACCATGCAGCCGGCCGGGAACTCAGCCGAAACACGGTCGATCGCGCGCGTCGACCGCTCGTAACCATGCGAAACATCCGTCAGCGTCGCGACCGGCGGTGAGGTGTTGGAATCCATGACGATCTGTTACCGCTTTCTTGGGAGCGATCGCATACGGGTCGGGTCCGAGATCCCTTCTCCCCCCGGGAGCGGGGGGAACCCCACTTGTGGGGTCGGGCCGGAACGGCCGGATGAGGGTCGTGGGTTCTCGAGGTTGATCTCGCGATACTCAAGAATCCGTGATGATTCCGACGAACCTCATCCGCCCCTTCCAGACCCCTTCTCGCGGGGGGAGAAGGAATGCTCGAGCCGGCTTTTTGCGGACGGCGCGGGTTCGGATACGTTCATGCCTTGGGCGTCGGCGATTCCTCCGCCTTGGGCGTCGGCGATTCCTCCGCCTTGGGCGTGGCCGCCTCCTTCGGCTCGGGCGCGGGGAACCGGCGCTCGAGCTTCTCGGGCCACGGGGTCGCCGCGTCGAGCTTGACGTAGCCGACGCCGCGCACTCCCGTCTTCACCTTCTCAATGTACGGGAGAATCAGGTCCTGGGGGACCTGGAGCTTGATCCGGAACATCAGCTTGTCGCGCTCGCTCTGGGTCTCGACCTGCTTGGGCGTGAACTGGGCTTCGGGCGAGATGAACGACACCTTCGCCTGCGCCGCATATTCCGGCGCGGCGTCGAGCACGATCCGGGCGTCGGCGCCCATGTCGACTCGGGAAGCCAGTCGCGAGGGGAGGAAGATCTCCATGTAGACGTCGCCGAGGTTGATGAGCGTAAGCACCTTGCCGCCGGCGCCCAGAACCTCGCGCTCCTCGGCCAGGCGATAGAGCACCCGGCCCACGACCGGCGAGGTCAGCGACGAGTCGGCGATCTGCGTCTGAATCCGCTTGACCTCGGCGGCGGCGGCCTCGATCGATCGTTGCGACGTCTTGAGCTTGGCCCGCACCGAATCGAGCGTGGCGGTCGCAACGTCCCGCTTGGTTTGCGACTGCTCCATCTCCTCGCGCGAGATCACCCGGCGGGCGAAGAGCGACTTGTTGCGCTCGTATTCCTGGGTCTGGTACCTCAGTTCGCTCTCGCGCTGCACGACCTCGGCCTTGACCTGGTTTTCGGTCTCCTCGGCCTCGGCGAACTTGGCCTCGGACTTGGCGAGTTCCGCCTCCATCTCCTCGGTGTCCATCCTGGCCACCACCTGGCCGGACTGGACCAGGTCCCCCTCGCGCGCGAAGATTCGGCTGATCCGCCCGGCGTACTTGGCCGCGACGTCGACCTGGACCGACTCGATGCGGCCGTTGCCCGAAACGATCCCCTCCGGCAGCATGTTCCGGCGCTGATACTCGCGCCACGACCAGTATCCGGCCGCCCCTCCTCCGATCACGACCAACGCCAGCAGTCGTTGAAGCCACGGTCTTTTCATGCTTGCTCCTGATCGACTTCAAACGGCGGGGGAACGGCCGGAGCGACCTCGCGCCCATTCGCTTTACGACGAGCATCCAGTCTACAGACTTCCCTGAGAGACTCTAGCCGAATCCCCCCAGGCGGCATCCTCGGCGCCCGGATCCTGAACTACGAGCGCACCGGCCGCCGAACGTCGTTCTTGAGAGGATTTTCCGACTGGTCACGCTATCATCGGATGGACTTCCTGAACCGAATCGACCCTGGCTCCGGAGCGGGTCGGGTCAGGCCCAGAATTCCCTTCCGAGGACGGCCCGATGTCGCTGAAAATCGCTCGATCGACCTGGTTGCTGACGTTCGCCCTCGCCACGACGACGTTTGCGGACGGCCCTCCCCGTCCACTGCCGATCAGCGCTCACAACTGCTACACGGCGAACCGAACCGACAACCCCAGGCTCGCCGAGGCCCTCGCGCTGGGGATCGACAACATCGAGATCGACCTTGGATGGGACCAGGCGGCGCGTCGGCTGATCATCGGCCATGACGAAACGCCTCGGGCCGGGGTCTCCTACCCTCGGATCGAGACCTCGCTGATCCCCGCGCTCGAGGCCCACTGGAAGACGCCGCGGCCCGACGGCGCGCCGACCGTGCTCACGATCGACTGGAAGACCGGCGATCCCGAGGCCGTGCGCCAGTTCAAGGACTTGCTCGACGCTCACGCCTCCTGGTTCTCGTCGGCCCCCAAGGCGTCCGACGCCCCCATGACCACCCGACGCCTGACGGTCTGCTTCAGCGGCAGCGAGGCCGCCAAGGACGCATACGACGCGATGATCCCGGCCGGCGGAACCTATCGCGCGTTCCGCGACCGCGTCATCGGCGCGGGGGCGAAGTATCAGGACGACGTTACGGCGTACGTCCCCGAGCCTTCGACTCCCTACCATCGCTTCCTCGCTTTTCACTGGGGGGCCGTCGAGCGGGGAGGCCCGGCCCTCGCCGGCGAATGGACCCCGGCCGACGCGGATCGGCTGCGCGCCTTGACGGCCCTCGCTCACCGCCAGGGGTTCCGGATTCGTCTGTACAGTCTCAACGGCCACACGGGGGCGCTGCTCGGCGGCTACCGATTCGCCGACGACCAGGCCGCCCGAGTTCGATGGACCGCCGCCGCCGCCACCGGCGTCGATTGGATCGCCGGCGACGAGTACCCCGAGATGGTCGACGCGCTCCAACCCGCCGCCGACGATGTGGGGAAATGACCACCAGCCCGACTTCTCGAGCGAGGGACAGGGACCAACTGCTGTAGATAAGCGACCAGCGATTCCGTCCGGCGGTTTGGGTAAGCGTCTTATAAGTGGGTGGACGGTCAGGCGGCGAGGGGGGGCGTCCCGCTCCTCTTGCTCGTGCTCGAGGTTTCGTGGCTCGGGCGTCCCGCCCGAGCATCCACAGGACGAACGCGGCAAGCCGCTCGGGCGGGACGCCCGAGCCACGCCGGCGGATGCTCGACCGACACGCGGCCCCCCCGGAGCGGGAAAAACGGCAATCCGAGGCTACCCATCAACCGCCTCTGCTGGACGAGATTTCCCACCCACTTTCGAGACGCTCACCCCGGCGGTTTATCCTCACGATTTTTTTCAAGCCGGTGAAGCGGTGGTACACTCAGTTTGGAGCACTTTGTACTCCGTGCACCCCGTTCTTTTCCAATTTGGTTGATAGCGAGAATGCGTGTGTGTGGTCAAGGTCGGTCTAGCTTTCGGTCGCCCGTCCGTGTTGCTAAAAATTGCGCGATCGAAGCCAATCTGGCGTCCCCGTGACCGACCCGACTTGATGCGGATCGATGGCAGTCCCCGAACCCCGAAAATGTCCGATCGAAGCCAAACCCGCCCCTTGTCGTCGCGGGGGCCGACCCGGATTCTCGGCGAACGAAGCCACTGTCATTCATTGATTTAAGGCGTTGTTGACAATGACTTTGTGTTTGCATTCGAGATCCACGGAGAGCGCCGAACGAACCCAATATCGGCGGCGGCGGGAGGGCGGTCCGGGCAGTCGCCCGGGTTCGATTCGACGGACCGGGTCGAGGCGTTCGCGACGGGTTTCGAGCCTGGTTTCCGCGACGAACAAACCCAATTTGGCATGCGGGTCGGAAGATGGGAGACCGGTCGTTTCGGCGGCTTGATCGGCATTGACCGCATGGAGCTTCGGCGTCATGATCCGGCGGCCCGGGCTGGGGCTGCCTCCGCCCGGATTCGCGGTCGCCGGCTGCCGCCCGAACCTAGCCGCCACCCTGGGTCGAGGGAGTGACCCGACATGCCGATTGTACAGCTTGTAATGGTCGCGTCCGCGCTTTTGGGTTGGTCGGATATTTCCATCCAACCGAGCAAGGGGGACCGCGGCTTCTCGTCGTTGCAGCTCAGCATCGCCGGGATCGATCGACCGAGCGGACGGACTCAGGAGACGCTCAAGCGATACGATCTCGATAATCGATATCGCCGGGACGTGAACGGGACGCTGCTCAGCCTGGAGAAGATCGCCCGGGGCAGGCCCAGCGCCGAACTGGTCTACGCGTTGGCCGAACTGTCCTGGATCGACGGCTGCAAGCAAGACCGCTGGCGCAAGGCCCTGGCCCTGGAGCGATACCTGGACGCCGTCGGCTACGCCCACGATTACCTGTTCGACCCTGATCTGGCCGACGGCCGCGCGCCGGCGGACCCCCGGTATCGACTGGCCTGTGAGATCTACAACGCGGGGTTGGAACGAATCATCCGCGTGGCGCAGTCGAAGGAC
>CALCIC010000787.1 GCA_937907405.1 uncultured Isosphaeraceae bacterium
CCGACGACCCCCTGGCGGCACGCCCGCATGGCGTACACCTACACGTCGATCGAGACCAAGCCGCTGCCCAAGGACAAGGAAGGCCTCTGGGTCCTGGATTTCGCCTACAAGCCGATCCGCATCCTCACCGTCGAAATCCCCGGCAAGGGCCGACGGAACGTCCACTACCTCTACTATAAGATCGTGAATCGAACCGGCGCGCCGCGGACGTTCGTGCCCCAGTTCATCATGGTCAACAGCCAGGGCAAGCGGATCGAGGACGTCGTGATCCCCCAGGCCGTCCCGCTGATCCAGGCCCGCGAAGACCCCACGATCCCCGTTCGAGGCGCCGTCAACATCATGGGGGTCGTCCCGCAGAGCACCAAGCAGGGGGTCGACGACGCCGTCTTCGGAGTCGCCACCTGGGACAACTGGGACAACAACGCCGACCGATTCAGCATTTACGTCCGCGGCCTCTCCGACGGTTACAAGGAAATCTCCGACCCCAACGGCGGCAAGCCGATCGTCAAGTACAAGACGCTCAAGCTCGACTTCATCCGTCGAGGCGACGACCGCAACATCTCCGAGAAGGAGATCGAAGCCGGCGATCCGCCCTACGATTGGGTCTACTGGTGAGCCGGCCGAATCGGCCCAACGCATCGCCCGCGCCGACGACGCCCCGCGTCAGTCGGCGTAGGCGATCGGGTCGGTGATCCCCAGCTTCTCGAACGCCGCGAGCCGGAGCCGGCACGAATCGCAGCGCCCGCATGAGAGCCCCGCCGGCGTCGGGTCGTAGCAACTGTGGGTCAGGCTGTAATCGACCCCCAGGTCCAGCCCGCGCCGGATGATCTGGTCCTTGGTCATCGTCAACAACGGCGCGTGGACGCGGAATCGGCCTTGGCCTTCGACGCCCGCCCTCGTCGCCAGGTCGGCCAGGTTCTCGAACCCCCGTAGAAACTCGGGCCGACAATCGGGGTAGCCCGAGTAGTCGACGCAGTTCACGCCGATGAACAGGTCGAACGCCCCCAGCGTCTCGGCCCACGCCAGCGCGAGCGAGAGCAGGACGGTGTTGCGGGCGGGGACGTAGGTGATCGGAATCTCCTCGCCCGTCCCATCGGCCCGGCGATCCTTGGGCACGTCGATCTCGGCCGTCAACGCGCTGCCGCCGAACGCCCGCAGATCGATCGTCAACTCCACATGCCGGCCGACTCCCGTCGCGCGGGCGACGCGGCGCGCCGCCTCGATTTCGACCGCGTGCCGCTGCCCGTAGGCCACCGTCAGCGCATACGGTTCGAACCCCCGCGCCTTGGCCTCCGCCAGCGCCGTGGCCGAATCGAGCCCGCCGCTGAGCAAGACCACAGCCGGGCGGTTCTGGCGTTCCTCGATCACGATGAGCGACCCTTTCCGTCGAGAAGAAATGATCTCATGAGTGGCTCCCGCCGAGCCGGGATCACCGTGGAATGCGGCTCGGCGGGGGCCTCGCCCTCCCGGGAAACCCGCCACTGAGATCATTTCCAAGGGGAACCGCGCCAGCGAGAGTTTCGAGACGGCGTCCGCGTCGTCGATATCCTATCAGAAGACGGGATCGATGCGAGAGCCGTGGAAGCGGCCGTCGACCTGTGCGGCTCGCTGAGGACGCAGTCTCCCGGTTCGCTGCAACGTCCGTCCGCCATGGAGATTTCCCTCGACTCGCATTGGAATCGCCGGCCGACTGGTGTAGAGTCGAGCGGCCGAGCCTCCACACATCCTTCCAGCAACGTGCAAAAGGACGGTCCGTCATGCTTCATCGATCGTCGCGGCTCGCCGCTCTGGCTCTCATCGTCTTCTCGGCGGTCGTCGGCTCGGCCCGGTCCGAGAGCAAGACGATCGCCCGTTGTGGGTCGGGGTTCCTGGAAGAGGTCGACGGCTATCGGGTCTTGCACGTCAAGGGCTCGGCCTACGAGATGGGCTATCAGCAAGGGGCGCTTCTGCGGGAGGACGTCCGCGAGAACGTCCGCTACCTGTTCGACGTCAAGGGCAAGGAGATGAAGATCGAGCTGGCCGGCTTAAGCCTGCTCGATCCCAAGCGGGTGATCGGCGGGATCGCCGCATCGCAGAGGAAGCACATTCCGCCCCGGTTCTTCGAAGAGATGCAAGGGGTCGCCGACGGCGCGGGGATGGACGTTCAGGACGTCGTCGTCGCCAACTTCATCCCGGAACTTTTCCATTGCTCGGGGTTCGCCCTCAGCGGATCGGCCACCAAGGACGGAACGCTCTACCACGGCCGCATCCTCGACTACGGCTGCGATTGGCGGCTTCAGGAGCACGCCGTGCTGACCGTCGCCGAGCCGACCGGCGGGATTCCGTTCGTGAACGTGACCTACGCCGGGTTCGTCGGCTCGGTCACCGGGATGAACGCCAAGAAGATCTCGATCGGCGAAATGGGGGGCAAGGGCCTGGGCCACTGGGACGGCGTCCCCATGGCGCTCCTGGTCCGGATGGTGCTGGAGGAGGCCGAGACGCTCGACCAGGCCGTGGCGGTCTTCCGCGACCATCCTCGGACCTGCGAGTATTACTTCGTGATCGCCGACGGCAAGGACGGCAAGGCCGTGGGGATGGAGGCGTCGTGGAACGTCTTCACGGTGATCGCGATGGGCGAGAGCAATCCCAAGCTGCCCGAGCCCGTGAAGGACGCGGTGATCCTCTCCGCCGGCGACCGCTACAAGGAACTGACCCGCCGCGTGAAGGCCGGCCTGGGGGGGTTCGACGCCGAGTCGGCGCGCCGTTTGATGGATCGACCGGTCGCAATGAAATCGAACCTGCACAGCGTCCTGTTCGAGACCACCACCGGCCGGTTCTGGGTCGCCAACGCCGACAAGGAAGGCAACCCGGCCGCCGAGCAGCCGTACCACGCGTTCCAGCTTCCCGACCTGCTTACGCATCAGGCCGACGCCTCGGCCCCGGCGCTGCCGTTCGAGGTCAAGCGGACCGCCGCCTCCCGCTGAGCCGAGGCGGCCGAGGACGGTCGACGTGCTCCCTCCCGGTCAACGCGACTACAGCTCGATCCGGCTGTCTCGGCATGCGGTCGAACGGTTCATCGAACGGTTCGACGTCGAGCCCCTGGACGCCGAGAACGGGCTCCGGCGGGCGCTGGGACGGACGAGACGGCTGGGCCGCAACCCGGCCAGCGGCGCGATCGCCGTGTTGACGCTTCACCAGGGCCGGGTGATGGTCGCGATCGTCCAGGAATCGACCTGCCTGACGGTCCTGACCTGGAACCAGTTCGAGCCGCGCCTCGGCGAGTTCGGCCGCCCGAAAACGCCCCGCAAATGGGGCCGCCTGCTCGGCCGCCTGACGGCCCCGCTGGAAAATCCGGACCGGCCGAAGCGGTGAGAGTCTGTCCCGAAAGCCCGTATTAGAGCGGTTTGCTTTTGGGTTGCCTACAGTAATCAAAGTGGGCCGTTGCGAGCA
>CALCIC010000788.1 GCA_937907405.1 uncultured Isosphaeraceae bacterium
CGGCGCCCTGGCTGCGGTTCTACTTCGACCACGCGCCCGAATTCCTGTCGGGCCGACTGCCGATCAAGTTCCTTCTGGCCACGCCGATCGGCTTCCTCGGCGGCGACTCGGTCGTGTACGGCATGATCGTCGCGTTGATCGTGTTCGGGCTGTATCGTCGCCGGATCATGGAATGGTCGACCCGAGAATGGATCCCGCCGGCCTGCCTGGTCCTCTGGCTGGTCTTGCCGCCGACGGTGCTCTACGCCTATTCCTGGGTCGCGAGCCCGATCTTCGGCCCGGCCCGATATACCTTGTTCTGCGCGCCGGCGTACATCCTGCTCGTCGCGCAGGCTCTGGCCCGTATCCCGCCGTTGAGCAGGTGGACGCTTGGGCTGGGGCTTGCCTGCCTGGCCCTGGCGTCGATGCGGACGATGGTCTACGATCCGCCCAACAAAAGGATGCAATGGCGCGAGGCGTTCTCGGACCGGGCGCCCGGGACGCCGACGACCGTCATGTACGTGTCGGACGTCGAACCGGACTTCGAGATCGAGACGGCCCGGTATTATCTCAAGGACAAGCTCCACATGGAGGCTTTCGACGAGAATCGGCTGGCCTTGCTCCAGAAACGACCGAATCATCAAACCTTTCTGCTCGTCGGCGGGGGTCCGCGATCCGAGATTTCTCCCAGGCTTGAGGAGCGGCTGCGTCCCTTCGTCAAGGACGTCCAATGGCGTCCGGCGGGGACGTTACGGGTCTATCGTCTGGAAGCGGCCGCGCCTCCGCGGCCCGCTCCTGAACCGGCAGCGCCAGCGCGTCCAGCTCCTGATTGAACTCGCTTCGCACAGTGCCGAGGGCCTGCGACGTCGCGGCGCCGATTTTGAGGCTGCGTTCCTTGAGGTCGCCGGCGATCGCGCCCAGTCCGAGCTTCTCGACGACGTCGAAGGCCGCCGTGATCTGGGGGTCGGCGGCGAGCTGGTCGGCGACCCCCGCCTGAACGTCCTCGGGCCGGACGACGGCCGTTCGCGATCCCCAGGCGACCCATCCCCGAGGGCCGAGGACCCAGAGGGTCGACTCGACGGTGACGCGGCTCATGTCGGGCGCGATCTCCATCCGGGTCACCGCCGCGCCCGACCTTCCCCGCGCGGCGATCTTCTGGAGCGCGGCCGGCAAGGGATCGTCCTGAGCCGCCGTCGGGTCGAGCAGCTTGGCGATCTGGCCGAAAGCCGCCGAGGCGTCGATTCCCTCGATCGCCCCTGGCTGGTCGAGCCTGGCGTCCGGCAGCAAGAGGCCCTGGTGGCGGATGAACCGGAGGTCGGGGTCGACGGCCAACTCGGTCGCCGCGCGGCGCGCCAGCCAGCGCGGCTCGGGCTCCGACGCGATCGGCAGCATCCGGTCGAGCGACGGCGTCTCGTCCCCTTCGGCCATGAACCCCCTGCCTTCAACGGCCAGTTGCAGGTCGTCGATCGACATGGCCTCGGCGTCGGTCAGGCCGCAAAGCCAGCCCAGGGCCAGCAGACGACCGCTCGACTTCGGCTGGCGGATCAACTCGCGAACGTCGGAACGCGGCGCCCGGACGACCATCAGCGGCGCCCCGGCGGTCGCCCCGGGATCGTTCAGCCGGGCTGTCTCGCGATCGATCCAGGCGATGATCGGGTCGGTTTCCGGTACGTGGGACGCGCGTTCCCGCCGCCACGTCCTGAGCCGGCTCAGTCGCTGAGCGACGGCGGGCTTGGCGGCGGACTGGGCGGCTCGATCCCAGACCTTGAACCAGTCCGGCAGATTCGCCTCGGCCCAATCGCGGCGGACCAGCATCTCGACGCCCCCCCGCGCGCCGGCCCTGGCGTCCGTGACCAGACCGACCGCGACCTTGCCGTCGCGGAGCGTCAGCCGATCGCCGACCGATCGATTGGGAGGCGGAGGCGCCTGAGCGGCCGTCAACCAGCCCGTCAGCAAGAGTGCGGCGCAGAGCATGATTCAACTCCGTCAGGGCGCAGCTCAAAAACATTCGCTCGGCCGCGCTTCGAGCTTGTGTTTCGAAGGGCCGAAGTGCGACTCTTCATTCTATCGGCGACTGTTCCATCTGCAACTTCAGGGCCGTTTGTCTTCGACGGAGGTTCGGCGTGGTCCTTGATCTGACGCCGCTTGGCGATCGCGCGTTCCTGGCCCGTTTTGCAACCGAGAGCGCGGCCCGAGCCTGGGCGGCGACGGTTCGCAAGTGCGAGTTCGAGGGGATCGAGGACGTCGTTCTCGCCTACCGCTCGACGGCCGTTTACGCCGATCCCGATCGTTGCAATCTCGACGTTCTCGAACGGGGTCTTCGTGATCTTGAGCCGACGCCCGGCGCAGTGGAGCCTGGCGCGCGGCACGTCGTCCCCGTCCTTTACGACGGGCCGGACCTTGCAAGCGCGGCCTCGACGCTCGGCCTGGGCGCGGACGAGGTGATCGATTTCCACTCAGGCCGAGATTACGCGGTCTTCGCCGTCGGCTTCTTGCCGGGCTTCCCGTATGCGGGGTATCTGCCGGCCGAACTGTCCGGACTGGCGAGGCGCGGCGAACCCCGGATCCAGGTGGCCGCCGGATCGGTCGCGATCGCGGGACGCCAGACGGGGATCTATCCGTCGGAATCGCCGGGGGGTTGGCATCTGCTGG